>JBBQTX010000001.1:0-51137 GCA_038234475.1 Caulobacterales bacterium
GCGGACCTCCGATGCTTGGGTGCCGCTGAACCATGACTTCCGGGCGCTGGACGACGGGAATTTCATCTGGTCCTCGGAGGAGACCGGCTGGAAACACCTCTATCTCTACAATCGCGATGGTCGCCGTATCCGCGCCATAACCCGCGGCGACTGGCCGGTGAAGGGCCTGAGCGGCGTCAACCAGCAAACCGGCGAGGTCTTTTTCACCGCCTCGATGCGCGACGGGCGCGAACTGCCGATTGTACAGCAGATGTTCCGCGCCAGCCTGCGCCGGACCGTGACGCCGGTGGCGGTGACGCCGGGCGGCGGCTGGTGGGGCGCGTCTATGAACCGGACCGGCACGGCCTATGTCGGCAACTATACCGATCTGAACACGCCGGCGCGGTCGGGCCTTTACCGGGCCGACGGGACCTTCGTGCGCTGGATCGAGGAGAACCGGCTGGACGCCGACCATCCGATGTATCCCTATGTTTCGCGTCGCCAGACGCCGACCTTCGGCACGCTGGAGAGCGATGGCGAGACCCTGGTCTGGCAGATGACGACCCCGCCGGGCTTCGATCCGTCGAAAACCTACCCGGTGGTCATGCAGGTCTATGGCGGACCCGGGGTGGGCGGTGGGGTCCGCAGGAGCTGGCAACCGGCGACCAGCCAACTGTTGACCGAGGCTGGATACATCGTGTTCCGGCTGGACAACCGGGGAGAAGGTGACCGCTCGGCGGCGTTCAAACAGGCGCTGTACCTGAAGATGGGTCAGCCCGAGATCACCGACCAGGTGCTGGCGGCGGACTATCTGAGAACGCTGCCCTTTGTAGACGACGATCGCATCGCGGCCATGGGCTGGAGCTACGGCGGCTTCATGACCCTGCACATGCTGACCGAGCCGGAGATGGGTCTGGCCTCGGCCATTTCCGGGGCCCCGGTCACCGACTGGAGGCTGTATGATACCCACTATACAGAGCGGTATATGTCGACGCCTGAGGCCAATGCCGAGGGCTATGCCGCGTCGGACGTCGTCGATAAGCTGGACAAACTGACCGGCCGCCTGCTGCTCCTGCACGGCATGGCCGACGACAATGTGATCTTCGAGAACGCCACCCGCGTCATCGACGCCCTGCAGAGTCGCAGCGTCCCGTTCGAGATGATGCTCTATCCCGGCCAGCGCCACGGGGTGCGTGGCAATGAAAGGCAGCTGCAGCAATGGCGGACGTATCTCGACTTCCTGGATCGTACGGTCGGCTCAAGGGCACCCGCCGCGCAGGACTGATCGCGGCGGCAGCGCTGGCGGCGTCGCTGAGCCTTGCGGGATGTGCAACGCCCAATGGCGATGGCAGCTGGACCCTGCCCGGCGATGACGGGGGCGGGATCTTTCAGCCCCCCACCGTCGCCGCCATCGTCGATGGATATTTTCCGGGGGCGAACGCGCTGAACGGTTCGCGCGCCCTGATTCTGTCGGCGGATACTGCCATCGACCCGGCCCCGAATGCCGTGATTGCCCTCAACGAGGGCCTGCCGGATGAGTCCGCGGTTCCGGCGGGACCGTTGCGCGGCCTGCCGATCCTGCTGAAGGACAATATCGAGACCGCGGATATGCCGACCACGGCCGGCTCCCTGGCGCTGATCGATAACGCGCCCGGTCGCGATGCGCCGCTGGTGACGCGCCTGCGCGAGGCGGGTGCCGTCATCCTCGGCAAGACCAATCTGTCGGAATGGGCCAACATCCGGTCGACCAATTCCATCAGCGGCTGGAGCGCTGTCGGGGACCAGACGCGCAATCCGTATGACGCGGAGCGCACGCCCTGCGGTTCATCGTCGGGCAGTGCGGTCGCCGTGGCCATCGGGCTGGCACCGGCCGCGATCGGCACCGAGACCAACGGCTCGATCGTCTGTCCGGCCTCGGTCAATGGCGTGGTCGGGTTCAAGCCGACGGTGGGTCTGGTCTCGCGCACCCACATCGTGCCGATCAGCCATTCGCAGGACACCGCCGGGCCGATCACCACCACGGTCGAGGACGCCGCCATCGTGCTGACTGTCATCGCCGGATCGGACCCGCTGGACCCCGCGACGGTCGAGGCGGACGCGCGCAAGGTCGACTATCGCGCGGCCTTGGACGCGGGCAGCCTCAACGGCGCGCGGATCGGAGTGATGCGGTTCCTGATCGCCAACTATTCGACAGAGACCCGGGCCGAGTTCGAGCGCGCCCTGCAGGCCTTGCGCGACGCCGGGGCCGAACTGGTGGAGATCACGGAAGGCCCGGACATGCAGGCGGTGGGTGCCAGTCTCCAGGTGCTGCTGACCGAGCTGAAGGTCGATCTGAACGCCTATCTGGCCTCGACCGACCCACTACAGGTGCCCACACGCACCCTCGCCGACCTGATCGCCTTCAACGCCGCCGAGCCGCGCGAGACGGTGCTGTTCGGCCAGGAGCTGTTCATCCGCGCCGAGGCGACGACCGGGCTGGAAGACCCGGTCTATATCGCGGCGCGTGAGCGGTCGCTCCGCGCGGCGGGGCCGGAGGGGATCGACAGGATGATGGCAACGCATGGCGTGGTCGTCCTGGTCGCGCCGACGACCTCGCGGGCGTGGACGAACGATCCGGCCGACGACGACCGGTCGCAGGGGTCGTCCAGTTCGCTGGCCGCGGTGGCGGGCTATCCGCACCTGACCGTGCCCATGGGCTTCGACCGCGGCATGCCCGTCGGGATCAGCTTCATCGGCGGCAAATGGGACGACGCCCGAATCCTGTCGCTGGGCCACGCTTATGAGCAGAGGACTCTTGAGCGGCGGGCACCGACGCCGGCGGGGCGCTGAGCCTCTGCAACCCGGCGACCTTGCGACCGTTGAGCGGCGATGGAATACCTGTTCGTCAGATTCGCCACAGCCGCCGCCAAGATCGCCGGCAAGCCGTGGACCTTTATCGGCTGTCTGGCGATCGTGGCCATCTGGGCCGCGACAGGTCCGATCTTCGACTTCAGCCAGACCTGGCAGCTGGTCATCAACACCGGCACGACCATCGTCACCTTCCTGATGGTGTTCCTGATCCAGAACACCCAGAACCGCGACGGCGCGGCCATGCAGGCGAAGCTGGATGAGCTTCTGCATGCCGTGAACTCAGCCGACGAGCGCTTTATCGGCATCGAACACCTGACCGAGAAGGACCTCGACACGATTTTGGCCAAGGTCGAGGCAAGGGCCCAGCGCGTGCACGGGGGTGACCAGATGCCGGTGGTGGCGACGCGAGCCGAGGACAGGCGTGCGCTGGACAAGGGTGCGAGACAGCCTGAACGGAAGCGGTCCGATCCGAGGCCACCGGGCAAGCCGCGCAAGGCCGGGACCGACGCATGAGCGACATGATTGCCAATGTCGTCGGCACGGCGGCGGCGCTGTGCTCCATCGCCAGTTTCGTCCCGCAGATCATCAAGATCTGGAAGGATCGGGACGCCTCGTCCGTGTCGCTGAAGACCTATGCGCTGACCGTGACCTGTTTCGTGTTGTGGACCGCCTACGGCGTCCTGACCGGGGCTTGGCCGCTCATCGTTTCCAATGCAATGGCCCTTGTGATGGCGGCCGGGGTGCTGGCGATGAAGTGGCGTTTCCGCGACGGCGACTGACGGCGCGACAACCTGTGGGCGACAGCGCTAGACAGGCGGACGAAAGCCTGTGACCGCTACAGGCGAACGAGGCGGGGGGCCGAACCGATGATACTGAACCGACGGAGCGCGCTGGCCGGTGCGGGCGGCCTGATAACGGCGCTGGCGACGGGCGAGGCCTGGGCCGCCGATGGGCCACGGATCCGCAAGGCCGCCTCCAGCCTGACCTCGACCAGCGATGACGTGGTGGCCTTCGCCGACGCGGTGAGGATCATGAAGCGCCGGACCGGTGCCCTGTCCTGGGACTCGCAGAACCGGCTGCATGCGGAACGGGCCGAGCACGGCAACTGGCGCTTCCTGCCGTGGCATCGGCTGCAACTGGCGCATATGGAGCGGATCATCAGCCAGGTGTCGGGCCATCTGAGCTTCGCCATGCCCTATTGGGACTGGCAGTCCGACCGCTTCCTGCCGCCGTGGATCGTCGATACCTCCTCGCCCCTGTACGAGGCGCAGCGCGACCCGGCCGCCGCGACGCTGGACTTCAACAAGGCGCGCTTCGCCGAGAGCCGCAACGTCGCCCGTATTTCCAGCGACCGCTTCAGCAGCTTCTGTGGACGTCCTAACGCCGCCGGTCGGGTCGAGAGCTACGGCCACAACCTCATCCACATGCTGGTCGGCGGGGCGGAGTTCGGCGGTTATATGTCGAGCACGGCGACGGCGGCGCTGGACCCGATCTTCTGGTTGCACCACTGCAACGTCGACCGGGTCTGGGCGACCTGGCACGCCAAGAACGGCGACAACGCCTATTCGCAGCCGTGGAAGGACACCTCCATGTCCGGCTTCACCGGTGCCGACGGCCGGCCGACCGGTCGCTGGACGGCGTCGCGCATCACCACGACCAGGCAACTCGGCTACAGCTATGACAGCCTGTATCCGTCCCTCGTCTTCGCGGTCGGGCCGGGCATGCGCCCGGAGGTGGTCAAGGCGACGAGCGAGTTCCAGGCGCTGACGACCACGCCGCGCGACGACGGCTCGATCCGGCTCGAACTGCCGCCCGGCATGGCCGCCACGCTGAGGAATGCGCGCGGCCGGGTGACGATCGAGGGCGAGGGGGTGGTGGCCTACGAGCGGTCGCAGAACCTGACCGGGCGAGGGCTGCAGACCGGACTGTACGCCGGCAAGGGCCGGGTCGAGATGGGGGTGTCGCCGACCTTCGTGCATTTCGGCGGCGAGCATGCGGCTCACGCGGACTACGCCCATGTCTTCACCCTCGACAATTCGCTGGTGCAGTTGGCGCAGGCGACGCAGGGTCCGGTCGAGATCGTGACCACCGCGCTCGACCTGCGGCCCGCAGAGGGCCGGCCGCCGGCGCGCCCGGTGTCACTGGAAGCCGCACTGACGCTGACCGAATACGAACCGGCCTGAGTTAGCCGTCGTTCGACTGCAGGGCTGCCTTGACGAGGGCAATGATGCGGTCGGCCGCTTCATCGGGCGTGCAGGCCGTGGTGTCTATTCGAAGTTCGGGCTTGTCCGGCGCTTCATATGCGCTGTCGATGCCGGTGAAATTGGCCAGCTGGCCGGCGCGCGCCTTGGCATAGAGGCCCTTGACGTCGCGGGCCTCGACTACGGCCAAGGGGGTATCCACGAAGATCTCGAGAAACTCACCCGGAGCCATCAGGTCACGCGCGGCCTGCCGCTCGGCCCGGAACGGCGAGATGAAGGAGACCAGGACGATCAGGCCGGCGTCGGCCATCAACCGTGTCACCTCGGCGACGCGCCGGATATTCTCGACTCGGTCGGCGTCAGTGAAGCCGAGGTCCCGGTTCAGGCCATGCCGCAGATTGTCGCCGTCGAGCAGGGCAGAGTGCATTCCTTCGGCCAGAAGCCGCTGTTCGACCCGGTCGGCGATGGTGGACTTGCCTGCACCGGACAGACCGGTGAACCAAAGCACCAGCGGCGTCTGGTGCTTGAGGGCGGCGCGATCTTCGCGGCTGACGCTGAGCGCCTGAGGCCGGACATTGGCCGAGCGGCGCAGGGCGAAACGGATCATGCCCGCGCCCGCAGTCTCATGCGTCGTCCGATCGATCAGGATAAAGCCGCCGAGGTCGCGGCTGGCCGCATAGGGTTCGAACGGCAGGGGCGCGTCGAGCGACAGGGTGCAAAGGCCGATGTCGTTGAGCTCGAGCGTTCGGGCGGCCAGTTCCTCGCCGGTGTCGACGTTGACCTTGTGCCGGATGTCGCTGACCCGGGCCTTGACGGTGGCCGAGCCGAGTTTGAGGCCGTAGGCGCGGCCCGGCAACAGGGGTCGGTCCGACATCCATACGACATGGGCCGCGAACTGATCGGCGACCTCGGGCGGGGTGTCGGCGGCGGCGATCAGGTCGCCCCGCGCGACGTCGAGGTCGGGGGTAAGGGTCAGGGTGACGGACTGGCCCGCGCGGGCCTCCGTCAGATCGCCGTCTGCGGTGACGATCCGCGCGACCGTCCCGACCGCCCCTGCGGGCAGGATGCGCACGGCGTCGCCGGGCCGGATCACGCCAGCCACGATCCGGCCGGCGAAGCCTCGGAAGTCGGCATGCGGGCGGCTGACCGCCTGAACAGCCATGCGGAACCCGGTCTCCGAAGGATCGCCCGCCGGGACCCGCTCCAGCCAGTCCATCAGGGTCGATCCGGCGAACCAGGGCATGTGTGGGCCGCGGGTCGCCACCGTGTCGCCCAGCCGGGCGCTGAGCGGGACGGCGGTCACATCCGTCAGGCCGATCGTGGCGGCGAAGGCGCGGTAATCCTCGACGATGGACTCGAACCGGTCCCGGTCCCAGTCGACGAGGTCCATCTTGTTGACCGCCAGCACCAGCCGTCGGACCCCCAGCAGGGCCAGCAGGCGGCTGTGCCGCCGGGTCTGAACCAGCAGGCCCTTGCGCGCATCGACCAGGACGACGGCCACATCGGCGGTCGAGGCGGCGGTGACCATGTTGCGGGTGTATTGTTCATGGCCGGGCGTGTCGGCCAGGACGAAGCGACGCGCCCCGATGTCAAAAAACCGGTAGGCCACATCTATGGTGATGCCTTGCTCCCGTTCGGCCGCGAGGCCATCGACGAGGAAAGACAGGTCCGGGGCACCATCGATCAGAGGCAAGGCCGCCAACTGATCCGTCGGCACCGCGCCGGCGTCGTGCAACAGGCGGCCGATCAGCGTCGACTTGCCGTCGTCGACGGAGCCGCAGGTGATCAGGCGGACGATCTCTCGGGGACCGGTGTCGATCGCATCGGGGCGCGTCATCAGAAATATCCCTCGCGCTTCTTCTGCTCCATCGAGGCGGACGGATCGTGGTCGATGGCGCGGCCCTGACGCTCGGACATCGACGCCTCCCGCACCTCGCGCACGATGGCGTCCAGGGTGTCGGCTTCGCTGTCGACGGCGGCGGTGAGGGGATAGCAACCCAGGGTGCGGAACCGGACCCGGCGCATCCGGGGTGTCTCGCCGGCCGCGAGCGGCATGCGGTCGTCGTCCACCACGATCAGGGCACCGTCGCGGATCACGACCGGCCGCTCGGCGGCGAAATACAGAGACGGCAGGGCGATGGCTTCGCGCTGGATGTAGCGCCAGACGTCGAGCTCGGTCCAGTTGGACAGGGGAAAAGCCCGCAGCGTCTCGCCGGGCCCGAGCCGCATATTGTACAGGCTCCAGAGCTCCGGCCGCTGACGCCGGGGATCCCAGCCGTGCCCGGGCGAGCGGACCGAGACGATCCGCTCCTTGGCGCGGCTCTTCTCCTCGTCGCGCCGGGCACCGCCGAAGGCCGCGTCGAAACGGTGCAGGTCCAGAGCCTGTTTCAGACCTTCGGTCTTCCAGCGATCCGTATGGACCCGCGCGCCGTGGTCGAAGGGATTGATCGCCTCCGCCATCGCCTCGGGGTTGCGGTGAACCAGAAGGCGCAGGCCGGCTATAGCGGCCGCGCTGTCCCGGTAGGCGTACATCTCCCGGAATTTCCACATCGTATCGATGTGGAGCAACGGGAAGGGCGGAGCTGCCGGGAAAAAGGCCTTGCGCGCCAGATGCAACATGGCAGCCGAATCCTTGCCGGCCGAATACAGCATGACCGGCCGCTCGCACTCCGCCGTGACGTCGCGCAGGATATGGATGGCCTCGGCCTCGAGCCGGCCGAGTACGTCGTCGCAAAGCCGCATGGTTTCACCAGTGACCCGGGAATCATCCGGTGCCAAGTCTCGCGGCACGTCAGGTCACCTGACAACGGCTGTCGTTTCGATCTCGACCAGGGCGGCGTCCTCGATCAGCCCCTTGACCTCAACCACGGCCATGGCGGGGTAGTTGGGGCCGATCAGGTCACGCCAGAAGCCACCGATCTCCCGCAGGGCGGCGAGGTAGTCGCGCTTATCGACCACATACCAGGTCATCCGGACAATATGCTCAGGGCCTGCGCCGCCCTCGGCCAGGACCGCCAGCGTATTGTCCAGCGTCTGCCGGACCTGTGCGGCGAACCCGTCGGGAAAGGCACCCGACGTATCCCAGCCGATCTGGCCGGCGACAAAGACCATCCGGCCCTCGGCGGCGATGCCATTGGCGTAGCCCTTGGGCCGCGGCCAGCCTTCGGGCAGCAGGACCCGGTTCATGCGGTGGTCTCGAGGAAAGGTACGATGTGAACCCGAAGGGCGTCCGGCCAGGGTTCTGGCTTCAGCGACGCGCCGACGTAGACAATGGTCTGGGCCGCCTCGAACCGGAGCTGGTGACCGGCGCTGATGCGGTGGCGCAGGCCGCAGGAGGCTCCGCCCAGTTTGGTCACGGTCAGGGCGAAGGTCAGCTCGTCCTCCAGCCGCGACGGAGCGATGAAGCGAGCCTCGACGGCGACGGTCGGGACGCTGACGTGGCGGTTGAGGTGAAGCTCGCGGAACGAGGCCTGCAACGGGCCTGCGAACCAGTCCTCGACCACCCCGTTCAGCATCTCGAAATAGCGGGGGAAGAAGACGATGGCCGCCGCGTCGCAATCGGCGAAGCGGACCCGGCGGCCGACTGTGAAAACCTGGCCGGTCATGTCCGCTCCTTGAGCCGGAAGCGCTGGAGTTTTCCGGTCTGGGTCCTGGGCAGCGCATCCACGAATTCGAGGGCGCGGGGGTATTTGTAAGGGGCGATGACGCCCTTCACATGGACCTGCAGCGCGGTTCTCAGCCCGTCCGACGGCGAATGCTCCGGGTTCAGAACCACGAAGGCCTTTACGATCTGACCACGCTCAGGGTCTGCAGCCCCGATCACCGCCGCCTCGGCGACCGCCGGATGGCGCAGCAGAGCGTGCTCCACCTCGGGCGCGCCGATGTTGTAGCCGGACGAGACGATCATGTCGTCGGACCGGGCCACGAACCAGAAATAGCCGTCCTCATCCAGCCGGTAGACGTCGCCGGTCAGGTTCCAGCCGTCATGGACATAGGCCGCCTGACGGTCGTCATCGAGGTAGCGGCAGCCGGTTGGGCCGCGCACGGCGAGCCGTCCGGTCTCGCCCGCCGCGAGGGGTTGCCCGGCCTCGTCGATGATGCGGGCCTGATAGCCGGGGACGGCCTTGCCCGTGGAGCCGGGGCGGATGTCGTTGCCGCGCGCGGAGATGAAGACGTGGATCATCTCGGTCGAGCCGATGCCGTCGATGATGCGGACGCCGGTCGCTGTGTGCCAAGCCTCCGAGGTGGCTGCGGGCAGGGCCTCGCCGGCCGAAACGCAGGTGCGCAGGCTCGACAGGTCATGCTGGCCGGTCAGCTTCAGCAGGGCGCGGTAGCCGTTCGGGGCGGTGACCAGCGCCGTTGCGTGATGGCGCGCGACGGTCTCGGCCAGCGCCTCGAAGCCCGGACGGTCCGGGAAGGCGGTGGCCGCTCCCGCGGCGGCCGGGAAGACCACCAGCCCTCCGAGGCCGAAGGTGAAGGCGATCGGCGGGGTGCCGACGACGATGTCGTCCCTGGTCAGGGCGACGATGTGGCGACCGAACGTATCCGCCATGGCGAGGATGTCGCGATGGGAGTGGACGCACCCCTTGGGCGCGCCCGTGGTGCCGGAGGTGAAGGCAATCAGGGCCGGATCGTCCGCGGCGGTGTCGACGGCGTCGAAGCGGACGCCGGCGGGCAGGGCCTGCGCGGCCTTCCGCAACGACGCCGAGTCCAAGACGCGGGTCAATACCGGTGCCGAGGCCTTCGCCTCGGCGACCGTCTCCGTCAGTGTCTCATAGACCAGGGCGTGGGTGATCCAGGCCTTGTCGATGACCGTGGCCAGTTCAGCGGCGCGGAGCATGGGCATGGTGGCGACGACCACGCCGCCGGCTTTCAGGATCGCGAACCAGGCCATGACGGTCCAGGACGCGTTGGGACCATGCAGCAACACGCGATTGCCGGGGATCAGGCCCATGTCCTCGACCAGAACCCGCGCCATCCGGCTCGAGATGGCATCGACCCGGCTCCATGAGAATTCGTGCTCGAAGTCGATGAGGGCCCGGGCGTCCGGACCGCCTGCGGCGACGGCGCGGCGCAGCAGTTCCGCCGCCGCGTTGAGCCGGCCGGGATACACCAGCTCCGGCTGGTCGAAGATCAGATCCGGCCATTGCCCGGCGGGAGGAAGATGGTCGAGGACGAACCGGTCGAGGTGAGCGCTGGTCCCCATCAGGCGCCTCCGCCCAGACCTGACAGAACCTGTCGGGCGATGACGATCTTCTGCACTTCGGACGCGCCTTCGTAGATGCGCAGGGCGCGGATCTCGCGGTACAGGCGCTCGACCGGATGGCCTGAGACGACGCCGAGCCCGCCGAAAAGCTGGACCGCCGCGTCGATTACGGACTGGGCTTCGTCGGTGGCATAGAGCTTGGCCATGGCGGCCTCGCGGGTGACGCGCGGTGCCCCCTGATCCTTCAGCCACGCGGCGCGGTAGATCAGCAGGGCCGACGCGTCGATCTTCAGCGCCATGTCGGCCAGGGAGGCCTGAACCAGCTGAAGATCGCTCATGGGAGCGCCGAACAGCTTGCGGGCGATGGCGCGGGACGCTGCCTCGTCGAAGGCGCGCCTCGAGAAGCCGAGGGCGGCCGCGGCGACGGTGGAACGGAACACGTCCAGCGTGGCCATAGCGATGCGGAAGCCGTCGCCCGGCGCGCCGAGAATGCGGTCGCCTTCGATGTGGCAGGCGTTGAAGCGGATAGTCGCAAGCGGGTGGGCGGCCATCAGGGGGATGCGTTCGACGATCTCGAATCCGGGCGTATCGGCGTCGACGACGAAGGCGCTGATGCCCTTGGCACCCGTGCCGTCGCCGGTGCGGGCGAAGACGGTGTAGCGGTCGGCCAGGCCGCCGTTGGAGATAAAGGTCTTCACGCCGTCGAGCACCCAGCCGTCGCCGTCGCGGCGGCCGGTGGTTGTCAGGGCGGCGACGTCGGAACCGGCGTCGGGTTCGGACAGGGCGAAGGCGGCGATGGTCTGGCCCGAGGCCACGCCCGGCAGCCAGCGGTACTTCTGGTCGTTCGTGCCGAACAGGCTGATCGGGCCGGAGCCCAGTCCCTGCATGGCGAAGACGAAATCGGCGAGGCCGGATCGGCGGGCGAGGGTCTCGCGCGTCAGGCACAGGGTGCGGACGTCGAGCTGGCCGTTGGCATTGGGGATGGCGTTGTTCAGCCAGCCGCCCTCGGCCAGCGCCTTCAGGATGGTCCGGCAGTCACCGTCGAGGTCATGATCGCCGTGGAGGTGCAGGACGTCGCCGTTCGCCTCGGCCCACGACTCGATATCGGCGGCGAAGGCGCGGTGGCGGTCGTCCAAGAAGGGCCAGTCGAGGAAGGTGCGGTCCGCCATGCTCAGTTCCCTTCGAACACCGGCTCGCGCTTGGCTGCAAAGGCCTCATAGGCGCGGCGGAAATCCCTGGTCTGCATGCAGATGGCCTGGGCCTGGGCTTCGGACTCGATGGCGGCGTCCAGGCTCATGTCCCATTCGACGTTGAGCTGGTTCTTGGTGATCCCGTGGGCGAAGGTCGGACCCTTGGCCAGCGCGCGCGCCAGCTCCAGCGCCGTCTCCATCAACGCCTCGCCCTCCACGACACGATTGTGGAAGCCCCAGCGTTCGCCCTCGTCGGCGTTCATGATGCGGCCGGTGAACAGCAGTTCCGACGCCCGGCCCTGACCGATCTGGCGGGGCAGGATGGCGCAGGCGCCCATGTCGCAGCCTGCCAGGCCGACGCGGGTGAAGAGAAACGCTGTCTTCGTCCGCGGCGTGGCGATGCGCAGGTCCGAGGCCATGGCCATGATCGCGCCAGCGCCGACGCAGACGCCGTCCAGTGCGGCGATGATCGGTTGGGGACAGGCGCGCATGGCCTTGACCAGATCGCCGGTCATGCGGGTGAAGGCCAGCAGGGCCGGCATTTCCATTTCAGTCAGCGGGCCAATGATCTCGTGCACGTCGCCGCCGGAGGAGAAATTGCCGCCGGCGCCGCTGATGATCACCACCTTGCAATCGATGGAGTGGATAAGGTCGCGGAACAGGTCGCGCATCTCGGCATAGGACTCGAACGTCAGCGGGTTCTTCCGCTCGGGCCGGTTGAGGGTCAGGCTGGCGACCCCCTCGTCGTCGATCGACCACAGGAAATGGGCCGCCTGATAGTCGCGCGCCTTCATTCGTTCAGCTCCTCGTGTGTAGTCGCATGGAGCGACCGCTTGGTGCGCTCCAGCAGGCGGGTCAGGGCGTCAGCCTCGGCCGCAGTCAGATCGGCGAACAGGGCCTCGATCCAGCGTTCGTGAGCCAGAGCCATGAGGGCGAAACGGGTCTGGCCGACCGGGGTCAGGCGCACGCGCTGCACCCGCCGGTCGGCACCAGCCATCGCTTCGATCAGGCCGTCGGCCTTGAGCCGGGCGGCGAGGCCCGTGACGTTGCCGTTGGATACCATCAGCATTCCGGCAGCCTCGCCCTTGGTCAGGCCGGCCTCGCCCGCGCGGTCCAGCGCCGCCAGCATGTCGAACCGGGGAAGGGTGGAGCCGAACTCGTCGCGCAGCCGTTGGGACACGGTCTGTTCGATGCGGGTGGAGCAGGTCAGCAGTCTCAGCCACAGGCGCAGCGAGCGCTTGCCGTCGGGCGCGCCGCCCAACCGGTCTGGCAGTGTCGTCAGGGCGGGATTCACAGCTCGCCTCCGGCCACCGGGATGGCGGCACCGTTGACGCCCGAGGCCGCGTCGCCGCAAAGCCACACGATGGTGGCGGCGACCTCGTCGGGGGTGATCAGCCGCCCTTGCGGGTTGGAAGCGGCGAGGGCGGCCCGGGCCTCGTCCTCGCTGCGGCCGGTCTTGCCGACGATCGCCTCGACCGAACGGGCGACCAGATCGGTGTCGGTGAAGCCGGGGCAGACGGCGTTGACCGTGACGCCTTTCGTGGCGACCTCGAGTGCCAGGGCCTTGGTCAGGCCGACGAGACCGTGTTTGGCCGCAACGTAGGCAGAGACGTAGGCGTAGCCCTTCAGGCCCGCAGTCGAGGCGACGTTGACGATGCGGCCGCGGCGGCGGGTCAGCATGCCGGGTAGCACCAGCCGCGCGGCCTCTGCCGGCGCTTCCAGATTGAGGGCCAGCATGGCGCGCAGGGCCTCGGCGTCGGTCTGGAGGAAAGGGGCGGAGGTGGCGGCCCCGGCGTTGTTGACCAGGATGTCGATAGGCCCGAACCGGTCGCGTCCCGCTTCGATGGCGGCGGCGAAGGCGTCGGGGTCGGTGACGTCGGCGGGAGCGGCGAAGGCCAGGTCGCCGATGCGGTCGGCGGTCTCGTTCAGACGGGCGACATGGCGGCCGATCAGGGTCACCTGGCAGCCGGCCTCGGCCAGCCGCTCCGCTGAGGCCCGGCCAATGCCGGAGCCCGCGCCGGTCACGACCGCATGCTGGCCCTCAAACGTCATACCGGCCCCGCCTGCTGCTGACGTTCCAGATTGCGGGCCAGTTGGCCGAAGCCGGCGAGGTACTGGACCGGAGGCTGGATGCCGCGCCAGCCCAGTTCCGCGGCGGCGCGCAGGCTCCAGTTGGGATCCGCCAGATGGGGGCGGGCGAGGGCGCACAGATCGGCGCGGCCGGCGGCGAGGATGCTGTTGACGTGGTCGGTCTCATAGATGTTGCCGACCGCCATGGTGCGCACGTCCGCCTCATTGCGGATGCGGTCGCTGAGCGGGGTCTGGAACATGCGGCCGTAGACCGGCTGGGCGTCCGGCGTGGTCGAGCCGGCCGAGACGTCGATCAGGTCGCAACCGGCATTGGCGAAGGCGCGGGCGATGACCACAGAGTCTTCGGGGGTCAGTCCCTCATCGACCCAGTCGCTGGCCGACAGACGCACCGACATCGGGCGCTCCTCCGGCCAGGCGGCGCGCATGGCGGCGAAGACCTCCAGCGGGAAGCGCAGCCGGTTTTCGACGGAACCCCCGAACTCGTCAGCGCGCCGGTTCGACACCGGGGTCAGGAAGGAGGAAAGCAGATAACCGTGGGCGCAGTGCAGCTCGACCATGTCGAAGTCGGCCTCGACCGCCCAGCCCACGGCGCGGACAAAATCGTCGCGGACACGATCCATGTCTTCCCGGATCATCTCGCGCGGGGTCTGGTCGCCGTCGGACCAGGCGACAGGCGAAGGAGCGATCAGGGCCCAGCCACCTTCCAGCAGGGGCTGGTCGGCGCGGGGACCCCAGGGCCGTTCGACCGAACCCTTGCGGCCGGCATGGGCCAGCTGAATGGCGATGCGGGAGCCTTGGGCATGCACGAAATCGACGATCCGCTTCCAGCCGTCGCGGTGTTCGGGCCGGTACAGTCCGGCGCATCCCGGGGTGATGCGGGCATCTGCCGAGACGTCGGTCATCTCGGTGAAGACCAGACCGGCACCGCCCAGTGCGCGGGAGCCGAGGTGGACCAGATGGAAGTCGCTGACCTGTCCGTCCTCGGCCGAATACATGCACATGGGCGACACCACGACCCGGTTGGGCAGGGTCAGGCCGCGCAGGCGCAGTGGCGCGAACATGGGCGGGGGCGGGGCCTTGGACGGCGGCGCGCCGGCGGCGTCGGCGAACCAGCGCTCGACGCCGGTCAGGAACGCCTTGTCGCGCAGGCGCAGGTTTTCGTGGCTGACACGCTGGCTGCGGGTCAGCAGGCTGTAGGTGAACTGGATCGGATCGAGGCCGGTGTAGCGGTCGACAGTCTCGAACCATTCGGTGGAGTTGCGCGCGGCGCTCTGCAGCTTCAGCACCTCGACCCGGCGCTCGGCCTCATAGGCGGCGAGGGCAGCGTCGAGGTCGCCGTCGTCCGTCAGGGCCTCGGCGAGGCGGATGGCGTCTTCGAAGGCCAGTTTGGTGCCCGATCCGATGGAGAAGTGCGCCGTGTGGGCGGCGTCGCCGAGCAGCACCACCTTGCCGTCGCGCCAGTTCGAACAGGCCACGCGCGGGAAATTCAGCCAGGCCGAGCCGCGCAGGTGTTTGGCGTTACTCAGCAGGGCATGACTGCCCAGCCAGTCGGCGAACAGGGTCTCGGCCGCACGGCAAGTCTGGTCCTGATCCATTTGATCGAAGCCCAGACCGCGCCAGGTCGCCTCCGCGCATTCGACGATGAAGGTCGAGGCTCCGGGTTCGAACTGATAGGCGTGGGCCCAGATCCAGCCTTGCGGCGTCTCGACGAAGGCGAAGGTGAAGGCCTCGAAGGTCTGGTGCGTGCCCAGCCAGATGTATTTGTTGGTCCGCACGTCAACGTCGACGCCGAACACTTCGGGGCGGTCGTTGCGGACCCGGCTGTTCAGGCCGTCGGCGGCCACGACGATGTCGGCATCCAGAGCGGCGGGGTCGGCGACCTCGCTCTGGAAGCGCAGGTCGACGCCGAGGGACCGGGCCCGTTCATGCAAGATGGTCAGCAGCCGCTGGCGTCCGATGCCGGCGAAACCGTGCCCGCCGGAGCGGATGCACTGACCGTGGATATGGACGTCGATGTCATCCCAATGCACCAAGGCAGCCTCGATGGTCGCCGCGGTTTCGGGATCGTTGGCCTTCAGATTGGCAAGGGTCTGGTCGGAGAAGACGACGCCCCAGCCAAAGGTGTCGTCGGCCTGGTTGCGCTCGTGTACCACCACGTCCAGCGACGAATCGCGCAGTTTCAGCGAGATGGCGAGATACAGGCCGCCGGGCCCGGCACCCATGACGGCGACGCTTCGGATCGGGGAGTTCGACGACATAGTTTAGGCTTAAAACAAATACGACGGGGCGTCGAGTCGTGAGATGGCGTCGCCGGGGCGAGCGCCGCGATCGGGAATCCGCTATCAGCGCATCAGACAATCGGGTAGCCGCTTGCCGTCCGGAGCGATGACGAGGATGCCGATGACCGAGACGCTCGACCTGTGCCACTGGATCGACGGCGAAAAGGTCGGCGGCGACCGGCCGACGCAGAGCCTGAATCCGTCCGATACGCGAGAGGTCGTGGCCCGCACGCCCGACGGTGCAGACGTAGAGGTCAACGCGGCTGTGGCAGCCGCCAAGGCGGCCTTTCCGGCGTGGTCCGAAGCCTCGCCCGAAGTGCGCTCCGACATTCTCGACCGGGCCGGGACCCTGGTGATGGAACGGCGCGAGGCGCTGGGGCGGCTGCTGTCGCGCGAGGAGGGCAAGACCCTGGCCGAGGGGATCGGCGAGACCGTCCGGGCCGGCCGCATCCTGAAATATTTCGCGGGCGAGGCGCTGCGTCTGCACGGCCAGAACCTGGCCTCGGTGCGGCCGGGCGTGGAGATTCAGACCTATCGTCAGGCGGTCGGCGTCTATGGGCTGATCACGCCGTGGAACTTCCCCATCGCCATCCCGGCCTGGAAGGCGGCTCCGGCCCTGGCCTTCGGCAATACGGTGGTGATGAAGCCGGCCGGGCCGACGCCGGCGACCGCCGAGGCGCTGGTTGCCATATTGCACGAGGCGGGCCTGCCCAAGGGCGTGCTGAATCTTGTGATCGGCCGGGGACGGGTAGGACAGGCGATCGTCGATCACCCCGACGTCGCCGGGATCAGCTTTACCGGCTCGCAGGGCGTGGGGGCCGGGGTCGCGTTCGGCGCGGTCAAGCGGCAGGCGCGGGTGCAGCTGGAGATGGGCGGAAAGAACCCGTTGATCGTGCTGGACGACGCGGATCTGGACCGGGCGGTGCAGATCGCGCTGGATGGGTCCTTCTTCGCGACAGGGCAGCGCTGCACGGCCTCCAGCCGGCTGATCGTGCAGGACGGCATCCATGACCGTTTCGTCGCGGCCCTGGCCGAACGCGTCGCGGCGCTGCGCGTGGGCGACGCCCTCGATCCAGCGACCCAGATGGGACCGGCGGTGTCCGAGGATCAGATGGAAAACTCTTATCGCTATATCGACATTGCGCGGGGCGAGGGCGGCCGGGTGGTCACGGGCGGCGAACGACTGACGCTGGACAAGCCCGGCTGGTACGTCCAGCCGACGCTGATTTCCGACACCGGGCCGGGAATGCGGATCAATACCGAGGAGGTGTTCGGCCCGGTCGCCTCCACGCTGCGGGTCAAGGACTATGAGGCGGCGCTGGAGATCGCCAACGGCAGCGAGTTCGGCCTGTCAGCGGGCATCGTCACCGCGTCCCTGAAGCACGCGCGGGACTTTCAACGCCGGTCGCGGTCGGGGATGGTAATGGTCAATCTGCCGACCGCGGGGGTCGACTATCACGTGCCGTTCGGGGGCTCGAAGTCGTCCAGCTATGGCGCGCGTGAGCAGGGTTTCGCGGCGGCGGACTTCTTCACCCAGACGAAAACGGCCTACAGCTGGTCATAACGGCGGGCGGGGTCAGCCGCCGGTGAACATGGCGCGGTCGGCCTTGACCGCCTCGACGATCACGGTCGTAACGGCGCGGATGCGGGCCAGGGATTTGAGGTCGGCGTGGGTCACCAGCCACAGGCTGCGGTCCAGATGCACGGCGTCGGGCAATACGCGCCGCAGGCCGGGCTCGCGCGCGGCAATGAAGTCCGGCAGGACGCACAGACCGGCCCCCGCCAATGTGGCCTGAAGCTGGGCGATCAGGTTTGAACTCTGCAGGCTGACGTGGATGTCGACGTCGGGGGCCTGCATATAGTCCAGCTCGGGTGCGTAGAGCAGGTCGCCGATATAGCCGATGAAGCGATGCCGGCCCATGTCGGCGCGCGTCAGGATCGCCGGGCGCGGGTCCAGATAGGAGGGCGCCGCGTACAGGCTGAGGCCGTAGTCGGTCAGTTTGCGCGACACCAGACGGCCCTCGCGCGGCGCGCTGAGAGTGACAGCGATGTCCGCCTCGCGCTTGGACAGGCTGAGCACGCCGGAGATGGCCACCAATTGGATCTGCAGATCAGGGTGGCGGTCGGCGAGCCGCGCCATCAGCGGCGCGATGACATAGCTGCCGAAGCCCTCGGGCGCGCCGATCCGGACTGTTCCGCTCAGTGCCTGATCGGCCTCGCCCAATTCGTGGGCGGCCTGAAGGGTCAGGCTCTCGATCCGCTCGGCGGTCGGCAACAATCGCTCGCCGTGCGAGGTCAGGGCATAGCCTTGGGGACTGCGATCGAACAGGCGTGCGCCGAGGCCAGCCTCGAGCGCGGCGATGCGGCGCCCCACGGTGGTGTGGTCCATGCCGATCCGCGCCGCCGCTGTGGTCAGCCGTCCCGTGCGGGCGACCGCCAGAAAGGCGCTTAGGTCGTTCCAGTTGAAGTCGGCCATGCTCGCCTTGTGCAAATATGCACAGTGATTGTTCAAAGTCTGGCATCTACAGAACAAAAAAGCCATGGCATACGACCGTCATCGAACGCCACTCACTTGCAGAGATCGCCATGCCCTTCGACGCCGCCCACTATCCCGCCAGCCGCCCGACGCCGACGTCGGCCCTGATCGACGCCGCCGGCGAGCCCTGCCCGGTGTGGTCGGCGCTGAACCCCGACCGCGCGCTCGCGTTGCTGTTCGTCGCGCCCCGTGATTGCGTGGCCGTCGACGTACTCGTCGCCCTCTGAACGGAACCTTCCGCATGGCCCAGCAAACGCCTTCCCCGACCCAGGCTGCGGAGGCAATGGAGGCCGAGATTCCGGCGTTCGCCGGATTGCCGGACCCCTCGGTGGTGGCCGAGGCCCTGACCACGCTGGCGCGCAACGCTTCCGCCGCGATGCAGACGACGCTGGCCCAGGCCGCCGCGCCGGCCACACTGCCGTACGATCCGACCACGATGTTGCGGGCGATGACCGAGTTCAATGCTGCGGTGATGATGCAGCCCGCCGCCCTGTTCGAGGCCCAGGCCAAGGGGTGGAACGACTGGACCGCCCTGTGGCGGACCATGGGCGAGCGCGCCATGGGCCAGACCGTCGAACCGGTCGCCGCCCCCGCCAAGGGCGACCGCCGCTTCTCGGGGGCGGCCTGGAGCGAAGAACCCGTCTACGACTATATCAAACAGTCCTACCTTTTGGCCGCGCGCCAGCTTCAGGACTTCATCGCCGCCGCGCCGGTCGATGAGCGGACCCGGACGCAGGTCGATTTCCTTGCCCGCCAGCTGACCAACGCCATGTCGCCGGCCAATTTCGCCCACACCAATCCCGAGGTCGCGCGCCGCACCATTGAGAGTGGCGGCCTGAGCCTGATGACCGGGCTTTCCAACCTGCTCGAGGACGTCGGCAAGGGTCAGGGTCTGGTCACCCGGCGCGCGCCCAATGATTTCGAACTGGGCGTCAACATCGCTGCCACGCCGGGCGCGGTCGTGTTCAGGAACGACCTGATGGAGTTGATCCAGTACGCGCCGACGACGGACAGCGTCTATCGCCGGCCCCTGCTGTTCGTGCCGCCGCTGGTCAACAAATACTACCTCTTCGACCTGTCGCCCAAGTCGAGCTATCTGAAGTGGCTGGTCGATCAGGGTCACACGGTGTTCGTCATCTCTTGGGCCAATCCGGACGAGACCCATGCCGACACGGGCCTGGAGGCCTATGTGAAGGACGGGGTGGTGGCCGCTATGGACGCCATCGAACTGGCGACGGGCGAGGCCGATGTCGACCTGGTCTCCTACTGCCTGGGCGGCACATTGTCGGCGATGACGCTGGCTTGGCTAGCCGGGACAGGGAGCGGCGAGCGGGTTGCCTCGGCCACCCTGATCGCGGCTCTGGTCGATTTCAGCGACATGGGCGAATGGTCGGTGTTTACCGGCGAGGCGGACCGAAAGGCCTTTGAGAGCTATCTGGACGAGAAGGGCTATGTCGAGGCGCACGACCTGACCAAGCTGTTCTCGACGGTACGGGCCAATGACCTGATCTGGTCGTCGGTGGTGAACCACTATCTGCTGGGCGACGAGGTGCGCGCCTCGGACCTGTTGTGGTGGTTCGACGACGGAGCGCGCATTCCGGCGCGGATGCTGAAGGAATACGGCGGCCAGATCCTGCGCCAGAACCGGCTCAAGGACGCGGGCGGCATTGTCATCGACGGGGTGGGGCTGGACCTGTCGGCGATCCAGACCCCGGTGATGATCGTGGCGCTGAAGGACGATCACGTCTCGGCCTGGAAGGCGACCTATGGCGGCCGCAGCCATTTCGGCGGACCGACACGGTTTCTGCTGGGGGGCTCAGGCCACAACGCCGGCATGATCAACCCGCCCTCAGCCAACAAGCACGGCTACTGGACGAACGAAGCCGCGCCGCAGGACGCCGAGGCCTGGCTGGCCGGGGCGGAGAAGAAGTCCGGCTCATGGTGGCCGGAATGGCAGGGCTGGCTGGACGCTGCGGCGGGCGACGACACGGTTCCCGCGCGTGAGGTGGGGTCGGGCAGGCTGAAGGCTGGAGACGCGGCCCCCGGCACCTACGTTCACGTTCGGCACTAGACGGAGCGGCCCCGCCGGGTTCATCCCTGTCGGCATGAGTGTGACCCGGTCTGAAGCAAGGGCGATTCCGTTACCCGTCCGCGTCGCGGCGCTGTACCGGTTCGCGCCGGTCGTCGATGCCCCGCAGGTGCGGTCCCGGCTTGAGGCTTTGTGCGGCGAGGCCGTACGCGGCACCTTGCTGATCGCTCGTGAGGGGATCAACGGCACGATCGCCGGGTCGCCGGCCGCGATTGAAGCGGTGCTGGACGGTATCCGCGCCCTGCCCGGCTTCGCGGCGCTGGAGGTCAAACGGTCCGAGGCGGCGACCCTGCCGTTCCGTCGCCTCAAGGTCCGCATCAAGCCCGAGATCGTCACCATGGGCCAACCGGGACTGGACCCGGTTCGCGACGCGGGCCTCTATGTCTCGCCGCAGGACTGGAACGCCCTGATCTCCGATCCCGGCACCGTCGTGATCGACACCCGCAACGACTACGAGGGGGCGATCGGAACCTTCGAGGGGGCGGTCCAGCCCAACACCCGGTCGTTTCGCGATTTCCCCGCCTGGTTCGCCGCCGAGGGCCGCGCGCTGCTGGACCGGCCGACCGCGCCACGGGTGGCGATGTATTGCACCGGCGGGATTCGCTGCGAGAAGGCGACGGCCTTTCTCAAGGCGCAGGGCGTCCGGGACGTCCACCATCTGGAGGGCGGTATCCTGCGCTATCTGGAGACCACGCCGCAGCAAGAGAGCCTGTGGCAGGGGGAGTGTTTCGTGTTCGACGAGCGGGTGGCCGTCGGTCACGGCCTGACGCCCGGGACCCATTCGCTATGCCGGGGATGCCGGATGCCGTTGGGCCGAGAGGACCGCGCGTCGCCCCACTACGTCGAGGGAGTCGCCTGCGGTCACTGTCATGACTCGCGCAGCGACGAACAGCGTCGGACCTATGCCGAACGGCATCGACAGGTCGAGATCGCCTCCGGCCTGGGCATCGACCACATCGGTGCCCGCCTGCCGCAGGCCGAAGAGCCGGGCGGCGGCGATGGCTGATCCGGCGCGGCGCGGTTTCACCCTGGTCGAGACGCTGGTCGCTCTGGCGGTATTCAGCCTCGCGGCCCTGGCGCTTCTCAACCTGTCGGGTGAGAACACCCGGTCGGCGGCCCGGGTCGAGACGCGGACGCTCGGCGGAATCGTCGCCGAGAACCTGGCTGTCGAGGCGATGATCGCGGCGGAACCGCCCCGGGGCGCGTCATCGGGTCAGGTTGATCTGGCCGGTCGCAACTGGGGTTGGACCCGGACCGTGACGGAGACCGATGACCCGGACATCACGCGGATCGTCATCCTCGTCGACGACGCCGAGGGCCGGGCAGCGGATCGCACCCTCTTCAGGGGGCGGCGCCCGTGACCCGCGCCGGCTTTACGCTGGTCGAGGTCCTGATAGCACTGGTCCTGTTCGCGGTGATCTCGGCGGCGGGGACAACGGTGTTGTCGATGTCGATCGACAACCGGTACGCGGTCAAGGCGGCGACGGACCGGGTGGCTTCGCTGCAGCGGACCCGGGCCATGCTGAAGGCGGACCTGGGGCAGGCCACCACGCGGCGAACACGTGACCGGAACGGCGAGCCTCGCGCCTCGGCCCTGGCCGGGGCCACGGGGGCGGGCGATCCGATCCTGACGGTGACCCGGTCGGGCTGGAGCAACGCGGGCCGTGCGGCACGGTCCTCGCTGCAGCGGGTTGAGTACCGGGTGACCGACGGGCAGTTGGAACGCCGGGTGTCCGCCCATCTGGACGGTTCGCGTCCCGGGGCACCACAGGTGCTGATGGCGGGAGTGTCAGATGTGACGCTGACCTTCGTCCGCGACGGGCGGGAGACCTCGGTGCCGACGTCGGGTCTGGCGCGGCCGTTGCCTGACGCCGCTCGCCTGACGATGACCGTCGAGGGCTATGGACCGGTGACCCAACTATTCCTGATCGGCAGCGGCCGATGAGGATGGACCGCCGGACCCGCCAAGGCATGGCGCTGTTGACCGTGCTCCTGCTGGTCGCGGTGATGTCGGTCGTGGCGGTGGCGGTGCTGGACGATGTGCGCTTTTCGGTGCGGCGGACGGTGAACGCCGAAACCCACGCCCAGGCACAGTGGTACGCCGACGGTGCCGAAACGCTCGTCCGGCTCCGCATCGCGCAGCTGACGGTCGCGAACCCCGACCGGACCCCGCTTCAGCCGGAATGGAACGGCCGTGCCATCGAACTGCCGATCGAGGGCGGGCAGCTAAGGGCGATCGTGCGCGACGGCCAGGCCTGTTTCAATCTGAACAGTGTGGTCACCTGGACCGGCGACCGCTTCGCTGCCCGGGCGGCCGGCGAGACCCAGCTCAAACGCCTCGGGCAGGTGGTCGGGATCGAGGATGGCCGGATGGGGACCATCGTCGACAGCCTGATCGACTGGATCGACACGGACGCGGTCGCCAAGCCGCAGGGCGCGGAGGACGGGGCTTACGCCGGACTGGCCGAGCCCTATCGCACGGCTGGTGTCCCCCTGGCGGAGGTCTCAGAGCTGCGTGCCATCCTCGGGGTGGACGATGACGCCTATCGTCGGCTGCGGCCCCACCTCTGTGCGCTGCCTACGGACCGGTCGCCGATCAACGTCAATACCCTGACCGAGGCCGATGCGCCGCTGCTGGTCATGCTCTCGGCGGGAGACCTTGGCCTGCCAAGGGCGCGTGCGGCTCTCGCCGCCAGACCAGAAGCGGGCTGGCCCGACGCCGCCGCCTTCTGGCGGCAGCCCGCTCTGGCAGGTTTCGGGCCGCCGCCGGAAGGGCGCGAACAGGTCACCGTCCGGACCGAGTATTTCACGGTTCGAATCGACGTCGATTACGGTGGGACCCAGGCGGTGCGGACTGCCCTGATCGAGGCGCAGCCGGGCCGACCGGCGCGGACGCTGATCCAGCGCTGGACCCCCGAGGACTGAACGCCTGCAGGGGAGTCTGCTGTGACGACCGGCCAAGGAGAGGCATGCTTCTTGCGTCCGACTGCGGCTGACAGCCCGATAGAATTGGTGCTAACGTCGTTTGGTCAGCCGTCGCGAACGCGCGGTCGACGGGGGAGGGGACGGTGTCGTGACTTCAAGTCCGATCAAAGCGGATGGCGTCTCCCCGACGATCGTTTGGGCGGTTGGGCTTCTTCTCGTCGCGGTCTGCATCGTGATCGGTTTCGCCTTGCCCACACAGGCGTCCGCCACGGCGACCGGTGTGAACGAAGGTGTCGCCTCCTGCGCCGGATCGACCTGTCACGGTCGTCAGGCGCCGACCGGGGCGGTGGTCCGGCAGAACGAGCTGGTGAGTTGGCAGGATCCCAGCGGTTCGGGCGGATCACACAGCCGGGCATGGCGCACCCTGACCTATCCGCGGGCGCAGGCCATCGCCAACCGGCTGGGACTGGGCCCGGCCCAGAATGCGCCCTCCTGTCTGGGGTGCCACGCCGAATCCACGCCGGGCGGACGGGGCGCGAGGTTCCAGATATCGGACGGCGTCGGCTGCGAAAGCTGCCATGGTCCCTCGCAGGGCTGGCTGGCCAGCCACTACACGGTCGATGTCAGCCACGCCGCCAATGTGGCGCGGGGCATGACGGCGCTGGAAGACCCGGTCGTTCGCGCCAACGTCTGTCTCGACTGCCACTGGGGCAGCGACAAACCCAACCAGTTCGTGACCCACGCCATGATGAGCGCCGGTCATCCGCGGCTGTCATTCGAGCTTGAGCTGTTTACGGCCTTCCAGCAGCATCACGACGTCGATGCCGATTATGTCCAGCGCAAGGCGACCATGGATTCGGCGCGGACCTGGGCGATCGGTCAGGCCATCGCTCTGGAACGCATCCTGACGGTCTATGGCGAGAGCGGGCGGAGCCAGAACGGGGTCTTTCCGGAGCTCTACTTCTTCGACTGTCACAGCTGCCACCGCCCGATTTCGGACGAGCCGGGGGCACCGCTGCTGGTCGAAACCAATCCCGAGCGGCCGATCCCGGTCGGCACCCCGCCGTTCAACGATGAGAATATGTTGATGCTCTCAGCTGCGGCGCGCACGGCGCCAGCGGCGGTGGCAGAGAGGTTCCGGGCCGATTCCCGTGCCTTCCACCAGGCCCTCGGCTCGGATCGCGCCGGAGCGATCATGGCGGCCGCGCGTCTGGCGGAAACCTCGCGCCAGCTGTCGCGCAGCTTTGCCGCCAGCCCGTTCAGCCGGGCCGACACCCTTTCCATCCTTGAAGATGTGCTCGGCGACGCCCTGTCGCCCCGATATACGGACTATTCCGGTGGCACCCAGGCGGTCATGGCCGTCGACACCCTGCTGAACGCCTTGGTGGCCCAGGGTCAGGTCGACGGGGCGGCGGTTCGGGCCATACGGCCCCAGATCGATCGTGCCTATGCCGCCGTCCGTGACCCCAACCGCTTTCGGCCACAGGACTTCCGGCGGGCGATGCGCGGGATAGCCACCTCCGTGCAAAGGCTGCGCTGATGGTCCGGCGAGCCTTGCTGATCCTCGGCGCGGCGGCCGGACTGGCGCTGGCCGGCTGCGGTGGCGGCGGAGGTAGTCCCGCCGGTGGCGGAGGGGGCGGTGGCGGTGGCGGGGGCGGCGGTGGAAGCGCGTCCCTCTACTCTGTACCCGCCGCCGAAGCCCTGTCAGTCGCCGACGTCGAGGCCGTGCTGGCCCGCGCGGTCGGTGAGGCAAGGGCGCGAGCCCGACCGTCGGTGATCGCGGTCACCGACCGGGTCGGCAATGTCCTGGCCATCTATTCGATGACCGGCGCGCCGGCGAGCGTCACCCTGCGCCCCGGTGCCACGGTCGACGTCGACCTCCAGGGCGTGGTCGCCCCGGCCGCTGCGGCGGCGATCGCCAAGGCCGTGACCGGGGCCTATCTGTCATCGGGCGGCAACGCCTTCTCCAGCCGCACCGCCAGCATGATCGTGCAGCAGCATTTCCCGCCGGCGCCCTCGACGATCGGGCTGGAGAGCGGTCCGCTGTTCGGCGTCCAGATCAGCCAGTTGCCCTGTTCCGACATCTCGCGCCGCTTCGTTGCGGGCGGCGGCCCGTCGGCCCGGATCGGACCCAAGCGTTCGCCCCTGGGCCTGTCGGCCGATCCGGGTGGGTTTCCGCTTTACAAGAACGGAGTCCTCGTCGGTGGCGTCGGCGTGGTCGCTGAGGGCGACTATGGCTTCGACACCAATGTTCTGGACGTCGACGCGGACGTCGAGGAGATCATCGCCCTGGCCGGTGGCACGGGGCTGGAGCCTGCGGTGGAGATTCGCGCCGAACGGGTCACGGTCGACGGAACCACGCTTCGCTACAGCGACGCCACCGGTGCCGCCCTCATGAGCAACCCGTCCACGGCGCCGGCGCTGAGTACGCTGCCGGTCGGCACCGGAGTCTTCACCCCGGTGGCCGGCTATTACGCGGGCGGCGGGGCGATGGCCGGACAGGCCTATGGCTCCGAAGCCTCCGGCATCCGCGCCGCGACGCCGGGCGAGTTCAACAATGTCGACGCCTTCATCCTGACCGACGGCAGCGGCACGCCGCGTTTCCCGATCCGAGCCGGCAGCGATGCCGGGAGTGTGACCACGCCGTTGAGCGTGGCCGAGACGCGGGCCCTGCTGGAAGAGGCCTTCACCATCATGAGCCGGGCCCGGGCACAGATCCGCCGCCCACTCGACAGCCGGGCCCAGGTCTCGATCGCGGTTGTCGATACAAATGGCGTCCCTCTGGGCATTGTCCGCTCGCCGGACGCGCCCCTGTTCGGCATCGACGTGGCGGTCCAGAAGGCGCGCACGGCCAATTTCCTGTCCGGTCCGTTCGCGGCGTCGGACCTGGGCGGCGATCCCTCTGCCGATGTCAGGGCCTTTGTCGGCGACACGCGGACCTTTCTGTCGATGCCCACCGCGCTCACCGGCCAGACCGCGTTCAGCGTTCGCGGCACCGGCAATCTGTCGCGTCCTTATTTCCCGGACGGCGAGATCGGCACGCCGAACGGACCGCTGTCGCGTCCGATCAGCCTGTGGAGCCCGTTTTCGACCGGGCTTCAGACCGCCCTCGTGCTGTCGAACCTCGGTCAGCACCTGGCGTTCGTGAACGGCGGCGGACCCGATACGGCCACAAGGTGCAGCGCCCTGCCGGACGCCGCGCCGGGTCAGAACCGGCTGCAGAACGGTCTGCAGATATTTCCCGGCGGCGTGCCCATCTATCGCGGCAACCAGCTGATCGGCGCGATCGGGGTGTCCGGCGACGGCATCGACCAGGACGACATGATCTCCTTCCTCGGCCTTCGGAACGCCGCTCTGCGAGTGGGCGGGATCAGCCAGGCCCCCGCCGCCATCCGGTCGGACCAGATCCTGGTAACCCAGGCGGGGCGTTCGACCCGGCTGCGCTACGTCAGCTGCCCGTTCGCGCCCTTCCTGGACTCCTCGCAACAGAATGTGTGCAGTGCGCCGTGAGGTCGGTCAGCTGGCCAGCCATGCTCGTCGCCAGCCTAGGTTGCATGGCGGCTTCGACCGCAGTCGCGCAGGCCCCGCCGCCGGCGGGCGAACCCGAGGCCGCCCAAGACCCTGAGGCCCCGGTCGTCCGGCGCCGGCCGGGTCGGATCGAGACCTATCCGGATCCGGTCACCCAGGACAATCCGGGGGCCGTGCGCGCGCCACCGCCGGAGGCCTTTCCCGCCGATCACCTGCCGATCCCGGACCGCTGGCGACTGGTCGAGACCATCGGCGTCAACGAGCGCTGGTTCGACCCCTATAATCAGAACACCCTGAAGGGCGACCGGCCGCTGCCGGGTCACGAGAGCCTCTTCGTTGTCGTCGCCGCAGTGTCGGACACGGTGATCGAGCCGCGCTCCCTGCCGCTGCCGGTGGGCGTGCAGACCACGCAGAACCCTGGCAGCCTGGATGTGTTCGGCCGCTCCAACAGCCTGATCCTGTCGCAGACCTTTCTCGCGGCGGTGTCGCTGATCGAGGGATCGACGGCGTTCAAGCCGCCGGATTTCGAGGTCCGCCTGGCCCTCGCCTTCAACTACAGCGATGTCGATGTGCCGGAACGGCGGATCCTGTCGGTGCAGCCGTCGTCGAACCCGGAACGCCAGGACTATTTCCTCGGCGTCCAGGAAGCCTTCTTCGACTACCACCTGCGCAATGTGTCGGAGCGGTACGACTTCGACTCGGTTCGCGTCGGCATCCAGCCCTTCACTTCGGATTTCCGGGGCTTCCTGTTCCAGGACAACCAGTTGGGCGTCCGGCTGTTCGGAACGCGAGACAACAACCGCTACCAATACAATCTCGGTCTGTTCACCCGTCTGGAGAAGGACACCAACTCCGGCCTGAACGACATCACCCAGTCGATCCGCGACGACCAGATTTGGTTGGCCAATCTGTACCGGCAGGACCTGCCGGTTCCCGGCCTGACGTCGCAATGGACGGTCGTCTACAATCGCAACCGCGAGGCGGGCGATATCCACATCGACGACAACGGCTTCCCGGCGCGTCCGGCGCTGATCGGCGATTTGCGCGGCCGGGACTATGACGTCGCCTATCTGGGCTACAGCACCGACGGGCGGATCGGCTGGCTGAACCTGACCGCCTCGGCCTATGCGGCGCTGGGCGAGGACCGCAACAGCATCTTTACCGGCCAGCCCGCCGACATCCGCGCCTGGTTCCTGGCCGCAGAGCCGTCGATCGATGTCGATTGGATGCGGTTCCGGGCCTCGGCTCTCTACGCTTCCGGTGACCCGGACCCCTATGACGATGTCGAGGAAGGCTTCGACGCCATCTTCGAGAACCCGCAGTTCGCCGGGGCCGACACCAGCTACTGGATCCGCCAGTCCATCCCCTTCGCCGGCGGCGGACGGGCCATCGGCGTCAACGGCCGCAACGGCGTGCTGAACTCGCTGCGATCCTCCAAGGAGGAGGGGCAGTCCAACTTCAACAATCCGGGGACGATACTGGTCGGTTTCGGGACCGATCTGGATTTGACGCCGGAGTTGAGGGTCAGCGCCAACGTCAATCACCTGTGGTTCGCCGATACGGCGGTGGTCCAGGCGCTGCGTCAGGAAGGGTCCATCCCCAAGGAACTGGGTCTGGATATTTCGGTGTCAACGATCTGGCGACCTCTGATGACGCAGAATGTGGTGCTGCGGGCGTCGGCGGCGGTGTTCGAACCGGGAAACGGATTCGGCGACCTGTTTGTGGCGAACAATCAGGACGACCGGTTCTATTCTGTTCTAATGAACATTGTTCTGAGTTTCTGAGGGGCGAATGAAGGACCGGGCGGGCAAACGGTTGGCGATCAGGGTGATGGGCTTGCTCATGCTCGCCCTCGCTTGGCCGATGTCCGGCGTCGCCGACGACTACGAGGTCCCGGTCGCGCGCCAGTATGTCGCCACCCCCGCCGCGCCGCGCGGCCAGACGCCGGATCAGGCCGCAGCGAAGAGCGCCGGCTGCATCAGCTGTCACAGCCCGGTCGATGCTCCCAGCATGCACGCTTCGCCGGCGGTGGTGCTGGGCTGTGTCGACTGCCATGGCGGCGACGCCTCGGCCGCCGCGCCGACAGGCTTCGGCAAGGGGACGCCTGAATACACCGCCGTCCGCGACCGGGCCCATGTGCTGCCGCGCTATCCGAAGAGCTGGCATTTCCCCAGTTCTGCCAATCCGGAGCGGACCTATACCTTGCTGAACCGCGAGGCACCGGAGTTCATCCGCTTCGTCAATCCCGGCGACTACCGGGTGGCGAGGCAGGCCTGCGGCAGCTGTCACATCGACCTGATCGAGAAGGCGGAGCGGTCGCTCATGGCGACAGGGGCCATGTTCTTCGGCGGTGCCTCCTACAACAACGGAATCCTGCCCTTCAAGAACTACATCATCGGTGAGGCTTACACGCCCGATGGACAGCCGGCTCGGCTGCTGTCGCCGGGTTTCCCGCCGGGCACGGTGACCGAGATGGAAGCCGCCCGCGGTGCGATCGGCACCCTCTATCCGATCCCGACGTGGCAGGTTACGCCGCCGGGCGACATCTTCCGGGTGTTCGAGCGTGGCGGGCGCAATATCGCCACCCAATTCCCAGAGGTCGGCCTGCCCAGCCCGACGGGCCAGATCCAGCGGCTGGAGGAGCCCGGGCGGCCCGACTTCCGCCAGTCATCGCGTGGACCGGGCACCGGCCTGCGTATCGCCGTGCCGATTCTGAACATCCACAAGACGCGGCTGAACGATCCCTACACCTGGTTCATGGGCACCAATGACCAGCCGGGCGACTATCGCTCCTCGGGCTGTTCGTCCTGCCACGTCGTCTACGCCAACGACCGCGAACCCCGGCACAGTCTTGGCTATTCGCAGCACGGTCGCGACGGGCAGACGGCGACTGTCGATCCGACCATCGACCGCGAGGAATCGGGCCACCCGATCCGGCACGCCTTTACCCGCGCCATCCCGACGTCGCAGTGCATGAACTGTCACATGCACCAGCCGAACATGTTCCTGAACAGCTACCTCGGCTATACCATGTGGGACTATGAGTCCGACGCCCCGACGATGTGGCCGGAGCAGCAGCGCTATCCGACCGCCGCGGAAATGCGCGAGGTTCTGGACCGCAACCCCGAGGGCGCCGCGCCGCGCGGCAACTGGGCCGATCTGGACTTCCTGCGCGCGGTCAATGACCTGAACCCGACGCTGCAGGACACCCAGTTCGCCGACTATCACGGCCATGGGTGGAATTTTCGCGGCGTGTTCAAGCGCGACCGCGAGGGCAATCTGCTGGACGCCGACGGTGGCGTCGTCTCGCCGGATGACCCCGAACGCTGGCGCCGGGAAGGCGAGGGCCAGTTCGTGCCGCCGGGCACCAACCCGGGCAAGACGGTCCATATGATGGACATCCACGCCGAGAAGGGCCTGCAGTGCGCCGACTGCCATTTCTCGCAGGACAATCATGGCTCGGGCCTGATCAGGGGCGTGGTGGCCGCGGCGGTCGAGATCGACTGCAAGGACTGCCACGGTTCGTCCCGTGCCTATCCGACCCTGCGCACTTCGGGTCCGGCGGCGCCGCCGGAGGGCACCGATCTGAGCCTGCTGCGCAACGCCGACGGTCAGCGTCGCTTCGAATGGATCGAGCGTGACAATCGCCGGGTGCTGATCCAGCGCTCGATCGTCGATCCGACCCTGGAGTGGGAGGTCGATCTGGTGCGCGACTCGGTCGACCGTTCCAGTCCCGAGTTCAACCCGGCGGCGGCACGGGCCAAGCTGATGTCGAGGTCGCGGGCCGGTCAGCAGGCCTTTTCGTGGGGCCCCGGCGTCGAGACCACCGATCTCGCCCACAACGACGATGAGATGGCCTGCTACACCTGCCATACGTCATGGACGCCGTCGTGCGGCGGCTGTCATCTCCCGGTGGAGGCAAACTGGCAGGCCAAGAGCCACAGGGCCGAGGGCGGCACGACGCGCAACTATGCCACCTACAATCCGCAGGTCGCGCGCGACGACATGTTCCAGCTGGGCCGCCACCAGACCACGCGTGGCGGCGTCATCGCGCCGGTCCGCTCCTCGTCGGCGCTGATTCTGTCTTCGACCAACATCAATCGCGAACGGATCTACGTTCAGCAGCCGCCGATCTCGTCCGTGGGCTTTTCCAGCCAGGCCTTCGCGCCGCATTTCCCGCACACGGTGCGCCGGACAGAGACCAAGACCTGCAGTGACTGCCACGTGTCGGAGAAGGAGGACAACAACGCCATCATGGCGCAGTTGCTGACGCTCGGCACCAACTCGGTCAACTTCATCGGCATGCACGCGTGGCTGGGTCTGGAGGGCGGCATCGAGGCGGTCCGGGTGACCGAATGGGACGAGCCCCAAGCGGTGTTCGGCTCCTATCTGCAGCGCTACGCCTATCCCGACTTCTTCGCCCAGCACGTCGAACGGAACGGCCGCGAACTGGTCAACTGGACACGAGGCGAGGCGTTCGACCTGGAGGCCGGGGGCAGCGGTGACACACGTTCGGTCGAGGAAATCGCGAACACCGTCCAGAGGACGGGCGGCCAGGCGCGCTGTCTGCAGCTGCGTGGTGAATACATGTTCGTCGCCGAGGGCCGGGGCGGGTTCCGGGTCTATGACGTGGCCTCGATCGGCAACAAGGGCGTGTCGGATCGGATCATCACCGCGCCATTCTCGCCGCTGGGCAACGATACCCACGTCGCCTCAAGCAACGCGACCTGCATGGCCTTGCCGACCAACCAGCCCATCGCGCCGACCCGCAATACCGAGGCGATGCGAACTATGAACCAGGAGCAGGCCTTCCACCCGCTCTACAGCTACGCCGTCGTCACGGACGCGCGGGATGGACTGATCCTGGTGAATGTCGACACCCTGGCCGACGGCGATCCGCGCAACAATAACCTGCGCCGGGCAGCGACCTGGAATCCCGGCGGCGTGCTGAACGGCGCGCGACACATCACCCTTGCCGGACACATCGCCTATATCGCCGCGAGCGCGGGTCTGGTGGTGGTCGATCTGAACGACCCGCTGCGTCCCAAGCACGTCAAGACGGTTCCGCTGGACGATGTCCGGGCCACGGCCATGCAGTTCCGCTATCTGTTCGTCACCGACGCCCAGGGCCTGCGCGTACTGGACGTGACCAGGCTGGACGATCCCCGCGTCATTGAGGGCGCGGTCGTGCCGTTCGCCGACGCGCGCCGGGTCTATGTGGCGCGGACCTATGCCTATGTCGCGGCCAAGGGCGAGGGACTGGTCATCGTCGATGTGATCAACCCACGCAGCCCGCGTCTGCACCAGCGGGTCACGTTCGACGGGACGCTGAACGACGCCGAGGACGTGGTCGTGGCCTCGACCAATGCCTCTCTGTTCGCCTATGTCGCCGACGGTCGCAACGGACTGAAGGTGCTGCAGCTGACCAGCCCGGCCAGTCAGCGGAATTTCTACGGCTTCTCGCCCGAGCCCCGGCCCGAACTGATCGCCTGGGCGCGGACGCCATCGCCGGCGCTGGCCCTGTCCAAGGGCCTGGACCGTGACCGGGCCGTGGACGAGACCGGCTCCCAGATGGCCGTGTTCGGGCGGCTGGGATCACGCCCGTTCAATCGCGGCGAAATGGAGCGGCTGTTCCTCGACTATCGCGGCGAGGTCTACCGGGTCACCGACCGACCGAACATGGACGACTGGCTGGCGGCCCGCTGACTTCAGTGCGACGGCGGAAGCACGCCCCGTTCCTCGGCCAGGTGACGCATGAACCGCTGCATCTTGGCGGTGTATCTGGCCAGCACCTTGTGCTTCAGCTGCTCATCGGCGTCGGTATAGTGGCTGACCAGGGTCTTTCCGTTCCAGCGATGCACGCCAAAGGCGGGAGGACCGGCGACGATCATCGGGCGGCCGTCCGGATGGTCGAGATCCATGGTGCCGAGGTCCAGCGAGACCTGGGGCTGGGTTGAGGGGCAGACGCGGACGGTGGTTCCCGCAAAGGTCGAAACGATCTGGCGGTGCACGTGGCCGCAGATCAAGCCAACGATGTTGGCATGGTTCGACAGCACCTCCGCGAGACGTTTCGACCAGGCTTCGTCGGGACCGATGTTCATCCATTCGATGCCGGTGTCGAACGGTGGGTGGTGCAGGGCGATCAGGGTGGGACGGTCCGGGGCCTCGGCCAGCCGCGCCGCCAGCCACGCCGCGCGGACGTCGCAGAAGCCGCCGCCGTGCCGCCCGTTCTCAAGGGTGTCCAGCGCCAGAATACGCAGAGGGAACTCTTCGATCGCATAGTGGATGAAGCCGTCGGCGACCGGCGTCCCGGGGAAGATCTGCAGGAACGCGTCGCGCTTGTCGTGATTGCCCATCAGGCAAAAGACCGGCATCGGCAGGCGAGAAAAATAGCGTTTCAGTCGCCTGTAGGATGGCAGGTCTCCATGGTCCGACAGATCACCCGTGGCGAGGACGATGTCGGGGAGAGGGTTCAGGGCTTTGACCGCCTCGATGGTCCGGCGCAGTCGACGGGCATTGTCCTCGAAGCCCCCACCCTTGCTGAAGCCGAGGTGTAGGTCGGTGATCTGGGCGATCAACATCTCACTTCTCCGTGGCTGAATGGACCCCGTCCCAGTTCTCGGGTGGAGGGTCCAACCGATAGTCAGCGACCCGTTTCGCATAAAGCGCGACCGTGCCGGCCAGTCCTTGCAGGGTCTCGTCATGGCCAAGAGCATCCAACTCGGCCTGGGCGGCGTCCCAATGCGCGGCGCGATAGGCGGTCATCATCCGCTCCATACCACTGCGCAAGTCCATGAAGGCCGGGGTCGAGGCCATGTCTGGCGATCCCAGCAAGGCAAACACATGCTCCGGAGCTTCGCGGCCGACCACCCGCACGCGATCCACCTCGATCAGGGCGAAGTCCGGCAGGCGTTGGGCCATGGTTTCCCCGATCAGGATCTTCACGCCATAGAATTTGGTCAGCCCCTCCAGGCGCGAGGCCAAGTTCACGGTGTCGCCGATGAGCGAATAACTCAGGCGTTGACGCGAGCCCATATTGCCGACGCAGCAGGGGCCGGTGTTCAGGCCGATGCCGATGGCGACCTCTCCCGGCCAGGCGCTGTCGGAGGTGCGGGCCGCGTCGGCGTTCAGGCGATTGAGCGTATCGATCATCTCCAGAGCCGCCAGGGCCGCATTCCGCTCGTGATCCGGGTCATCGAGCGGCGCATTCCAGAACGCCAGCACCGCGTCGCCGATGTATTTGTCGATCGTCGCCTTGCGGGCCAGCAGGACGTCGGTCATCGGCGTCAGCAGATTGATCAGAAAGCCGATCAACTCCTGCGGTCCGTAGCGCTCGGAGATTCGCGAGAAGCCGCGCACGTCGCTGAACAGGACGGTCATCTGCCGGACTTCACCGCCCAGTTCGAGCTGTCCGGGGTCACGGGCGATGCGGTCGACCAGTTCGGGCGACAGATAGCGGTCGAAGGCATTGTGGATGTGGCTGCGCGCGCGCTCCTCGCGATAGAAGGACACGCCGGTGATCCCGATATAGACCGCCACCACGCCCAGAGCCGGAAAGGTCGGCTCCAGAAGGATGCCGCCATTGCGAAAGGCGAACCACGAGCCGGCGATCACGCCGGCCAGGGCCAGCAAGGCCAGCAGGCCGCTACGCAAAGCGCCCAGACCCGGTGCCGACAGGGCGATCACCAGACCCAGTACAACCAGCAGAATTCGCTCCGCGCCGAGAGCCCAGTCGGGCCGGATCAGAAACTTGCCCAGGATCATCTGTTCGGCAGCTTGGGCGTGAACCACCACGCCCAGTTCCTTTTCACGAATGGGCGTCGATACGAGGTCTCGAAGCCCCTGCGCACCGGCGCCGACGAAGACGATGTGGCCTTCAAACAAGGCCTGCATTTCCGCTTCGGACAGGTCGCCTTCGAGGATGCGCCAGGCGGGGACGATCCGTTCCGGATGGTCGGCGGTGTAGTGCATCCAGAGTTCGCCGTTGTAGGTTGTCGGTGCCTCAAGCGCGCCGACCTTCACCGCGACGACGCTGGGTATTTCGCCGGCACCGAGTTCGCCGCTGCCGTCGCTGCTCCGGACCAGGATCGCACCGGCCCCCTGGGCGACGCGGAGGGTTTCAAGCGAGAGCGAGGGGACGATATGGCCGTCGATGTTCGACAGCATGGGAGCGGAACGGATGATGCCGTCGCGATCACCCAGAATGCTCACGAAGCCGGCGCCTGACGCTCGAGTTCCGATTACCGGCAGCGGGGCGATAGCGCCGTAGAAGATCGGCAGGGCGTCCAGCGGCGGCGTGCCCGAAACGGCGACGCCCGCATGTTCGACGGCCCGGACCTGGTTGACTTCGTTGGTCAGGAAGAAGCCAGTCACGGTGGGCGCGCGGCCCATGGCCTGACCGAGAAGTTCGTCGTGATCGGTCAGGGACGCGATCTCGGAATAGTCGCCCCGGGCCGCGGGGTTCTGGCGCAGGATTTCGACCGCCCGGGCAGGGGATGTCCGGTCCGGCTCGGAGAAGACGATATCGAACGCGATGGCGGCGACACCGGCCTCACCCAACCGATCCGTCAGCCGCGCCACATCGGTCCGGGGCCAGGGCCATTGCCCCAGACGCCGAATGGTCTCGTCGTCGATGTCGACAATCCGGACGGCGGCATCCTGGTAGGGCCTCGGATAGGCCTGTTGGTAGCCGTCGAAGACCAGATTGCTGACGCGGGCCAGGAATGGCGGTTGAAACAGGTGGAGGATGAGCAGGAGCAGGACGACGGTCACACCCGGTCCGGCGGTTGTTATATAGCGGGTGAGCGAAAGGCTGGAGCGCGCGAGGCGCGAGCCCATCCGTCTGAATCGCCCTGTTTCAGGCTCCGCCCCCATCGCCCCCGTCTCGTTCCCTTGTCCCCGGATGACTTTAGCATAGGCGCTTTCGATTGAACGGTGTTAGTTTGGATATCGATCCAGGCGAGTCAGGCGTCGTGTGGACTGTTGAGATAGTCGGGGGACACACATGAATCGTCATTCGCACGGCAATGTCCGGGTCCGGGCTCTTCGGGCCACCCTTCTTGCGACGGTCGTCGGCCTGTTCGGCGGCGTAGCCTTGCCGGCGGCGGCGCAGGATTTCGAGGCGGTTCTGGCCGCGCCGGACGATCCCGATGTCAACCTGGCCTTCGCGCGAAACGCCGTGGGCGAGGGCGACCTGCTTGGTGCCGCAGCCGCGTTGGAGCGGGTGTTGATCGCCGATCCCAACCGCCACGGCGCGCGCCTCCTTTACGCCGTCGTCCTGTACCGGCTTGAGGATCTGCAGGGCGCGCGCGACCAACTGGATCTGCTGGAACCCGTCACCCTGACTCCGTTGCAGCGCGCGGAGGCAACGAAATATCGCGAGAAGATCGCCCGTGGTCGCTCAACGACCCGCGTCGGGGGCAGCCTTTCGGTCGCCGTGACCTACGAGGAAGACGCGGCCGGAGCCCTGTCGACCCAGTTCGACCCGATACTGGCGCCGGCGTTGGACGAGGAGGGATCGTCCACTGTGATCTCGGCGCGGCTCAATGTTGCCCACGACCTCGCCGGTGCTCCGGGGCATTCGATTTACGGCGGTGTCGGTGCCTCCGACAAGTCGACGTTCGATGGCGCCGACGGTGACATCCGTCGCGGCGAGGCCGAACTCGGCTTTTCCTATCTGGGGCGTCTGAACGGCTGGAACGCCGGTGTCGTGGTGCGAGCCATCGAGTTGCTCGACGAGCCGTATCTCGTGGAAACAGGGGTTCGCGGCCAGGCCAGCTGGCGGCTGACCAACGCAACCACCCTTTCGCTTTCCGGTGAAGCCGTGAACCAGGCCTTCGACGAACCGGCCGTTGACGCGGCCGCTGCCCTGTTGCTGATCGATGGCGACCGTGACGGCTGGCGCTATGACGTCAAGCTGGGGATCAGCCACCGCATAAGCGGTCGGTCCAGTGTCGGCGTGTCGCTCGGCTGGCAGGACAAGCAGGCAGACTACGAACCCTTCGGCTATTCGGGCCCCGGGGTGCAGGCCTATTTCGACACCAGCACCCGCCGGGGACAGTATCTGACGCTCGCGGCGGGGACCCAGTTCCTGAAATATGACGCACCCGATCCGTTCTTCCTCGGCTTCGGCTCATCGACGCGGGAAGACGTACGTAGCTGGGCGCGACTGGCGGTCGGTGCACCCCTCAGCGCCTTTACCCAGGCCGGCGGCACGGGCGACTGGCGGGAAGACCTTAACGTCGAGGCCGCCGTGACTTACGGCAGTCGCGAATCCGAGGCCCCGTTGGCCGATTATGACAGCTGGGGCGCGGAACTGCGTCTGGCGTGGCGCTTCGGCGGCGCAAACTAGGAGAATGGAAATGACCCTGATCCGCACAGTCGCCGCCGTTGTCGCTCTCACCGCCGGCACGGTCGCGACGTCAACCCAAGCCCAGGACTCCGTGGGCGTGAACGCCGCCCTCCGCAACTCGGTCCGCACCCAGCCGGCCGGAGAAGCGGCGCTCAGGCCCGCGGCCTTGCGCGCCGATGTTCGGATCGGCGACGCCATCGTCACCGGCGCGCAGAGCCAGTTGCAGGTTCTGCTGCGCGATCGCACGGTGTTCACGGTCGGCTCGAATGCGCGCGTCACGATCGACCGCTTCGTGTTCGACGCCCGACGGAGCGCCGGCGGTGCGTCGGCTTCGGTGGCGCGCGGTGCCTTCCGCTTCGCTTCGGGTCGGGGCGGAGCTCGGCAAGACGCCGTCCGCACGCCCGTCGCCTCCATCGGCGTGCGTGGCACTATCGTGGAGACGGTGGTCGGCCCGGACGCCTTGGCCGTGCTGGGCGACCAGCCGGGTATGCCGCCCTTCACCGGTTCGCCGGACGACGCCACCCTGATCGTGCTGAGAGGTCCCGGGCCCCGGGGTTCCGGTCTGGACACACCGGGCGCGGTTGACGTCACGGGCGACGGCGCGACCCACGTCCTGGAACGCCCCGGGATGTCGATGTTCGTCTGGCAGGGCGGCGCTTTCGGTCCGTTCCAGCTATCCGACGAAGCGTCGCTCCGCTTGAACTCCCTGTTGCGGGGGGCACCGACGGCGAACACGGATTCCGGTCCGGCCGACGTCCTGTCCGCCGGCGTGGATTCGGGCGATGCAGCCTATTTCGGCGAGGGCGGTGCGGGCGATCCGGCGCAGACCGTCGAACCGACCCTGGACTGCAAGATCGGCCTCCCGCAGGATCCGATCCAGTCCCCAAGCGGTCCAATCAGTCAATCCTGCGGGGCGCGTCCCTTCTGACAAACGGAGGAGGGCCTGATGGCCGTAGCCGACCACGTCGATCTTCCGCGCTTTATTGACGGTGTGCGCAAGCGCAATCCCGGTCAGGACGAGTTCGTCCAGGCCGTTCAGGAAGTCGCCGAGGACATCTTCGACTTCATCCGGGACAAGGAAGAGTACCACCACTACCAGATCCTGCGGCGCATCGCCGAGCCGGATCGGGTGATCAGCTTCCGGGTCTGCTGGGAGGACGACAAGGGCAATATCCGCGTCCAGCGCGGCTGGCGGGTGCAGAACAACAACGCCATCGGGCCCTACAAGGGCGGCATACGCTTCCACCCCAGCGTGACCGAGAGCGTGCTCAAATTCCTCGCCTTTGAACAGACCTTCAAGAACAGCCTGACCGGCCTGCCCATGGGCGGCGGCAAGGGCGGGTCGAACTTCAACCCCAAGGGCAAGTCGGATCACGAGGTGATGCGGTTCTGCCAGTCGTTCATGACCGAGCTCTATCGCCACGTCGGCGCCGACATCGACGTGCCGGCCGGCGACATCGGGGTTGGGGGCCGCGAGATCGGCTATATGTTCGGCCAGTACAAGCGGATCACCAACCAGTTCACGGGGGTCCTGACCGGCAAGGGACTGTCCTACGGCGGCAGCCTGATCCGCACCGAAGCGACCGGCTACGGGGCCGTGTATTTCCTCAAGGAAATGCTCGGTCACATCGGCCAGGAAGTGGCGGGCAAGACCGCCGTGATCTCGGGCTCTGGCAATGTCGCCACCCATGCGGCTGAAAAGATCGTACAACTGGGCGGCAAGGTTCTGACCCTGTCGGACTCGCACGGATTCATCCACGATCCCGACGGCATCGACCAGGCCAGGATCGACTGGGTCAAGGCGCACAAGACCAAGCGGCGCGGCCGGATTTCAGACTATGTCACCGAGTTCCGCAGCGCGACCTACCACGAGGGCCAACGTCCCTGGGCCGTGCCCTGCGACATCGTCCTGCCCTGCGCGACCCAGAACGAGCTGAACGGGGCGGACGCCCGAACCCTGGTGGCCAACGGCTGTATGGCGGTGTCCGAGGGGGCCAATATGCCGACCGATCTTGAAGGCGTGCACGTCTTCAAGGCCGCGGGCATCCTTTATGCGCCCGGCAAGGCGGCCAATGCCGGCGGGGTGGCCGTTTCGGGCCTGGAGATGAGCCAGAACTCCGGCCGGATCGCCTGGAAGGAAGCCGAGCTCCAGCAGCATCTGATCGACATCATGCGCGGCATTCACCAGCGCTGCGTCGAACATGGCGGTGTCGCAGGCACGTCACGCATCGACTATGTGCGCGGTGCCAATATCGCGGGCTTCAAGAAGGTCGCCGAAGCGATGCTGGCCTACGGCGTGGTCTGAAACCGGACTGGAAGCGCCGCGCGCGTCGCGCCTTCGGGTCTAGGGGGACGCGGCGTAGGGTGCGACGGCGCATGGAAGCTGTGGCAGGTCTCGCAATTCGCCGGTGCCGCCGCCGGAGTCCGCGCCAGAGTCTGACCATGACATTCGGCGCAGGTGGCGATGGACGGCAACAACAGGTCAGCCGACTTGTCCGAGGTCGAGGCGGCATGACACTGGGCGCAGTTCGGCTGGCCGCGGCGATCAAGCCGATGCTCCTTGACACTGTGATCGAAGGCACCGCGCGACAGGAAGGTTGTCGGAGTCCGGACGCGCTGTATGCCCAGGGTTGGCGAGCGGAGCACTGTGTGGCAGTCGAAACAGGCACCACCGCTCCCGAACGCGCCGTTCACCGCGGTGACCGAGGCGGCACCGACCGGAGGACTTGACGCAGGCCCGGAGCCTTCGCCGATCTGACCGGGTCTCCGGCGGTTCGCGTTTGGATTACCCGCGAACGGCCCACCGCCGCCCAGCCAGCCACCCAGCGCGGCCACCACCTTGGCTGGCTCGCCGTGCGGCAGCTGACGGATACCGCCGGGGGTCGCGAAATCGAGGGAGTGGCAGGTGCCGCAATCCCGTTCCATCTGGACGGCCGTGAAGCCTCCGCCCTTGTCCTCCGGACGATGGCAGCTGGCGCAGGTCAGGGCCGCGCCATAGCCCCGACCGCCGAGGGTCTGGGCCATCCGCGCCGGTCCCCCGCCGGGCGACAGGTGCAGCCGGTGCGGAAAGGTCAGGCCCGAGGCTTCGCGCGGCCGATCGTTCAGCGACACACGGGTCGGTCCGTTCGGACCGGGCAAGGTGGGTCGCAGGTTCGGGTGACGGACCCAGGATGGCGTGTCGACCAGATCGGTGTCGGTCAGCCGGTGGGACATGCCCGCATGACACTGCACGCAGGTCTGGGTCGGCATCAGGGTCGGCTCGGGCTCGGCGGCCCGGCCGGCGACGGGGTTGCCGACGTGTTCGACATGGCAGCTGGCGCAGCGTTGTTCGGGCAGGTTGAAGGCGCGCCGGAACCAGGCCGTGGCCTGGCCGCCGAAATGGTCCGGAGGGGGCGCACCCCAGAGGATACGCTGGCGCGGCGCGTGGTCCTTGACGAAGGACAGGGTGTCGGTCGACCCGGCCCGGCGCACCGATGCGGCCGACGCCTGCATGGCCTGGGGCGTGCGATCACCGCCGTGGCAGGTCTTGCAGGTCGTGTCCTTAACCGCGACGAAGGCCTCCTGGTGACAAGACTGGCAATCGGCCTCGAGGAAGGCGTGGGCGGTGGACAGCGGCCCGGTCGACCACTGCTGGTCGGGATCGATCCGCGCGCTCAGATGGCCATAGAAGGCCGCGAGAGGCCACAACAGACAGAGGGCCGCGATTCCCAGGCCGAGCGTCCAGGCGATACGGCGGCGCCCGAACACCCGCGCCTTGGCGATCACGCCCCCGGCGGCCACGCCCGATATCAGATCGCCCTCCGCCGGCTCGGCGAGCGTCAGGGTGACGAGCGTCCGGCCACCTTCGCCGGACGACAGGGTCAAGACATGGTCCCCGAACACCAAACGGGGCACCTTGGCCACATCGACGACGATGTGGTTGACGAAGCGACCGTCGACGCCGAACGGTTCGCGGCCCGCGGATGTCACCTCAACCTTGCCCGATCCCGCCTCCGTCAGCGTGGCATGGTGTAAACTGACCGCCAGGTCCGGCAGCCGGATTTCGCAGTCTGCGCCCCGGCCGATGCGCGGCGCGTCGGTCGTCAGGACGTTTTCCCGGACGATCTCGGCCCCGCTGACGCGTCGGGTGATCTGGCGAAGGACAAACGTCATCGGTCCCTCACCAATAGATGAAAACGCTGAAGATATGGGCGACCAAGGCGGCCAGCAGCGCGATGGTGGCCGGCACATGGACGCTCAACCAGACGCTCAACCAGGCCCGGATCTGCAGGTGCCGCCGGACCTGTGACAGCGCGGCGGCCTTGCGTTGCAGCAGCCCCTCCATCCGGTCCAGCATCTGCAACTGAACGTCGGTCGACCTGCGGCGCAGCCCGGTCAGCCGCTTGAGGGCCTTCCGGTTGCCGCACCCGCCGCGCCCGCCCGACAGCCGACGCCAAAGGCTACCGCCGACCCGGCTTTCATCCAGCGACAACCGCACGACCGAGGCCTGTTCCTCGGACAGGGGCTGGGCGGCCTCGGTGATCTGTCGGTCGAGTGCCTTCAGCGTTTCCAGCATTTGCTTCTGGGTCGTCTCGCCGCGGTTCCGGCTCAGATAGCGTGGCAGGATGGCGTAGACCGTGATCCCGAACAGGCCCGAGACGACGACCAGCACCATCAAGGCGTAGGCCAGGGTGTGGACGTTCCAGCCGAACTGGAATCCGGCGTGCAGGGTGGCGATGACCAGGACCGCGATCCCCAGATAGACGTGGGCCGAGACCCAGGCCTTGAGTGACCATTGCCCCGAGGTGATGGCGCGCTTGCGCAATCCCAAGAGCGTCAGCCACAGGACTAGACCGGCGGCCACGGTCCCGGCGGCATAGCCGAAGACGCTGCCGCCGTTGGGGCGCGGCTGCACGTCGATCAGCAGATATCCTGCCCCGGCGATCAGGCACAGGGCGAGGGCACGCCATGCCCAGCGGAACCCGCGATGCCGCAGGAAGCCCTCATGCTGGACGACGGTTGAACGCTCACCGGTTTTTTCTGACGCGGCCAAGACTCAGTTGCCTCCGCCCATGCGCTTGACGGTCAGAAACTCCTCGGGCGAGACCCGCAGCGCCGCGCCGGTCGGGCAGGCGCGGACGCAGGCGGGGCCGCCGGACTTGCCGATGCACATGTCGCATTTGATCGCGACCTTGGGCGGCTCGGCACCCTTGGGCTTGTTCTTGGCCCGCCAAGCCTTGTCGGGCTCGCCCGGCCCGGGCCCGACGCCGAACAGCATCCACGAAATCAGATCCGGCTTCTCCGGCGGCCGGGAGTCCATGCGGATGACGTCGTAGGGGCAGTTCCGCTGGCAGTTGCCGCAGCCGATACAGGTGTCATCGATGAAGACCTCGCCGTCGGGACCGCGGTGGATCGCGTTGGGCGGGCAGTCGGTCATGCAATAGGGATGCTCGCAGTGCCGGCAGGACGTCGGCACGTGCAGGTGGGCGTAGGTCCGGCCAGCCTCGCGATCGAGGCGAGACAGTCCATCGTGGATGTCGGCGCAGGCCTTTTCGCAATTGTCGCAACCGATGCAGAGCGTCTCGTCGATCAGCAACACATCGGTCGCCTCGCCGATGCCCTGTTCGACCAAGAAGTCGGCCACGGCGCTGTACATGTCGACGACATCGCCGAACCGGCCCTTCTGCTCCTCGATATAGCCGTTCAGGCGGCGGCGATCGGCCATGTCGGCCCGCAACCGTTCCTCCAGCTCGGGCTTGCGCTTCAGCAGCGCGCGGAAGCGGTCGCCGTCGAGACGCACGACTTCCGAACGGATCGCGGCCTGGACGGTGGCACTGCGGCGGCCGCCGTCGACCAGCGCCATCTCGCCGACGTAGGATCCCGCCGGCAGATAGGAGAGGAAGACCGATTTGCCGCCGATCTGCTTTTCGACGACCATGCTGCCGGAGCGGACGACGAAGATGTCATAGCCCTCTTCGCCCTCGTTGATGATGGCCTCGCCGGTCTTGACCTGGCGCAGTTCGGCGGTCTCCAGCACGTCGGAAAGGTCAGCCGAGGTCAGGCCCGAGCCGAACATCTGCAGCAGCTGTCGTTCGGTGGTGATTCGGTTGACGGTGTCCCGCGCCTCCTTGACCGACGCCATCAGACGCAGGGCGGCGTTGCGCGGGATCTCGAGCAGGATGCTGGGCTCGGCCGCCCGGACGGTGGCACCGCGAGGTCGGCCAGAGATCAGGCCGACCTCGCCAACGATGGAGCCATGGGAGATGGTGACCGAGCCGCGCTTCTTGGCGGGGCCGATCTCGACCGCCACCGAGCCCGACGCGATCCCGAACACGGAGGATCCGATCGAGTTACGCTTGAATATGACGTCGCCCGCCTGATAGGCGCGCACATCGGAATCGAGCAGGAATTCACGCATCTGAAGCGGCGAAAGTCCGCGCAGGATTTCGATCTCCTGGCGCAGGAATTCCAACCATTCCGAGACCGATCGATGCCCCGGCAAGCCTTTCAACCTGGCTTCCAGGATCGGTTCGTCAGCCGGCTTCAGATCGGTGGCACCGCCGATGTATTCAACCACGTCATAACCCTGGTTGATGCAGTGCTTGATCAGCGGATAGCCGGCCAGGGCCCCGATGACATAGATGCCCGGCACCGTGCTTTCGAACGTCGGCGACAGTTGCGGGAAGGCCTCGCGGGCGGCGCTGGTGAACTCCAGACCGATCCCCTCGACGAATTTGCGGGGCGGTGCCGAGCCCAGCCGCGCGATGACGCGATCGCACCGGAAGCGGGTGACGCCCTCGGGCGTCTCGACAGTGATCCAGTCCTGCTCGATTTGCGTGGTCTCGGCGGTACAGAGCAGGGTGATCTCCCCGGCCTCCTGCGCTGCGAGCAACGCCTTGGCGTTGGCGTCCTTGGCCCGCGCGAAATCCGCCCCGCGATTGACCAGGGTCAGGATATTGCCCTGGGCCTTGTCCGCGATCAGGCCAAGGGCATTCTCGATTCCGGCATCGCCGCCGCCGACGACGCAGATGTGCTCGTCCACGTATTCGGCGGGGTCATCGAGCTGGTACTGGACATGGGGCAGACTGGCTCCATCGCAGCCCATCAGGTTGGGATTGCCCTGTGTCCCGATGGCCAGAACGATGGTCTCGGCGCGAATGACCGAACCATCCGCAAGGCCGATGTTGAAGTCGCCCGCCGATCCGGTGACCGACCTGATCTCGGAGCGGTAGCGGACGTTGACCTTTTTCCGCGTGGCCTCTTCGGCCCAGGTATCGAGGATGGTCTCGCGCTTGCCGGGCTCGAAGCTGACGTCGGCGCGCAGCAGGAGCTGGCTGGGGGTGGCCATGATATGTTTGCCGCGCTGGTAGCGGTAGATGGTGTCGGACAGGTGATCCGACTTCTCCAGCAGGATGTGGCTGACACCGCGCGCAGCGGCGTGCGCGGCCGCGCTGAGGCCGGCCGGCCCAGACCCCAAGATGGCGATCCGATGGATCCCCTCCACGACTATCCCCCGCGTCGTCCCCGATAATCCGACGGCACCCTACGCCGTTCTGGTCCAACCATGCACGTCTTTACCACAGGAAGCCCACTCGCTACAGTGCAGGTCGGGTGGCGGAGCATACTGTATGATCGCGGAAATCGGCCAGCTGGCGCTGATCCTCGCCTTCATGCTCGGACTGGTCCAGAGCGTTGCGCCCTTGCTGGGCGCCCACCGCGGCGATTCCGTCCTGATGTCCCTCGGGCGGTCCTCGGCCCTGCTGCAGACGGTTTTCGTCGCTTTGGCGTTCGCGGCCCTGGCAACGGCCTATGTGACGATGGACTTCTCCGTCGAGCTGGTGGCCAAACACAGTCACACTACCCAGCCGCTCCCCTATCGCTTCTCCGCCTCCTGGGGCAGCCACGAAGGCTCGATGCTGCTGTGGGTTTTGATCCTCGCCCTGCATGGTGGGGCCATCGCCTTCTTCGGCCGGTCACTACGTGAAACGCTGCAGGCGCGGGTGTTGGCGGTGCAGGGCATGCTCAGCGCCGCCTTCATCGGCTTCAGCCTGTTCACCTCCAATCCGTTCTCGAGGCTGAGCCCGATCCCGATCGACGGGACCGAGTTGAACCCGTTGCTGCAGGACCCCGGTCTGGTCATGCACCCGCCGCTGCTCTACCTCGGCTATGTCGGCTTTTCGGTCGCCTTCTCCTTCGCCGTCGCGGCTCTGATCGAGGGCCGGGTGGATGCGGCCTGGGCGCGCTGGGTCCGGCCGTGGGTCCTGTCGGCCTGGATATCCCTGACGATCGGGATCGCCCTGGGTAGCTGGTGGGCCTACTACGAACTCGGCTGGGGCGGCTGGTGGTTCTGGGATCCGGTCGAGAACGCCTCGCTGATGCCGTGGCTGATCGGCACGGCCCTGCTGCATTCGGCCATGGTGCTGGAGAAGCGCGGGGCGCTGATCAGCTGGACCATCCTGCTGGCCATCCTGACCTTCTCGCTCAGCATGATCGGCACCTTCCTGGTTCGTTCCGGCGTCCTCACCAGCGTGCACGCCTTCGCTGTCGATCCGGAGCGCGGTGCCTACATCCTTGTCTTCGTCCTGATCGCCACGGGCGCAGCCCTCGCCCTTTACGCCTGGCGCGCACCCGCGATGCGATCCGGTGCGCTGTTCTCGCCGATCTCGCGCGAGGCCGGCATCACCCTGAACAACCTGTTCCTGCTGGCGGCGACGGCCACGGTCTTCCTCGGGACCTTCTATCCGGTGTTCATCGACGTCCTGAACGGAGAAAAGATCTCGGTCGGGCCGCCCTATTACGCCATTACCTTCATTCCGCTGTTCGTGCCGCTGCTGGTCCTCGTCGGCTTCGGGCCTATGCTGACGTGGAAGCGCGACACGGCGCGGGCCGTGCTGCGGCGGTTACGCTGGCCGATCGCCGTCACGGCGGTCGTGGCCGGTGCCGGGCTTCTGGTGTTCGGACTGGCAAAGGTCGGCGCGGCCCTGGCGATCGCCCTCGGTGTATGGCTGATCGCCGCCGCCTTCATGCTGCTGGCGCGACGCTGGGGACTGGGCCGCAAGGGCGCCGAAACCGGGCGGCTGATCCGCACGACGCCGCTGGCCTTCTGGGCCGTGGCGGTGGCGCACGCCGGCCTGGGTGTCGGTACCATTGGTGTTGCCGCCATGTCCGCCTGGACCGACAGCGAGGTCGCGACCATGGTCCCCGGCCAGACGATCGAATTCGCGGGGCACCGCATCACCATGGACGCTCTCGGTCCTGCGACCGGGCCCAACTATCAGGCCGAACAGGCCCGTTTCCGCGTGGAAGAACGAGGTCAGCCCTTCCTGATGGTCTCAGAGAAACGCTTCTATCCGTCCAGCCAGACCCAGACGACAGAGGCCGGAATCCGGCGCGAGGTGATGGGCAATCTCTATATCTCCGTGGGCGAAAGCGCGACGCCGGGGGCCGCCACGGTCCGCCTCTGGTGGCATCCGTTGGTCGAGTGGATTTGGGGCGGGGCGATGATCATGGCCTTTGGCGGCGTCCTGTCGCTGTCGGATCGGCGACTGAGGCTGGCCATGCCGACCCGCAAGCCGGTGCCGGTTGAGGCGGCGGAGGTCGCAGGATGAGGCGGCTGGCTTTCATCCTTCCCGTCGTCCTGTTCCTGATGGTCGCCGCAGCCCTGGGTCTGGGCTTGCGCCGGGATCCCAGCATCCTGCCGTCGATGCTGATCGATCGGTCGATCCCGACCTTCGACCTGCCGGGTGTAGTTCCGGGAGATACCTTGGGTCTGGCCTCGTCCGACTTTACCGGAAAGCCGGTGCTGCTCAATGTCTTTGCCTCGTGGTGCGTGGCCTGTGTCATCGAACATCCGATGTTGCTGCGTCTCCAGGCGCAGGGCGTGACCATCCACGGCCTGGACTGGAAGGACGAGCCCGCCGCCGGGGCCGAATGGCTGGCCCAGCGCGGCAATCCCTATACCTTGATCGGATCGGACCCGCGCGGTCGCACCGGTATCGATTTCGGCGTCACCGGTGCCCCCGAGACGTTCGTCATCGACGGCAGCGGGCGGGTTCGCTACCGGCATGTCGGCCCGATCACGCCGGAGGTCTGGGCGGAAACCCTGCAGCCGATGCTGGCGCGGCTGGAGACCGAGACATGAGACGTTTCGTCCTCGGACTGTTCTGTGCCCTGCTGATCGCCGGTCCCGCTGCGGCAGTGCTGCCGGAGGAGCAATTGACCGATCCGGTCCTCGAGGCCCGGGCGCGCGAGATCAGCCGCGAGCTTCGCTGCGTGGTTTGCCAGAACCAGTCGATCGACGATTCAGATGCCCCGCTCGCCGCCGACCTCAGGACCATCGTGCGCGAAAGGCTGTCGGCCGGAGACACGAACGAAGAGGTCATGGCCTATATTGTCGCCCGCTACGGCAGTTTCGTGCTGCTCAAGCCGCCGCTGGACATGCAGACCATCCTGCTGTGGTGCGCCCCCCTGCTGGTATTGATCCCCGGCGGGCTGGTTGTGGCGCTGTATCTGCGTCGGCGCGGTCAAGTGGCCGCCGCCGAGTCGATACCCCTGTCGGACGAGGAGCGACGCACGCTCGCCGCCATACTGAAAACCGGTGACGCGCCATGATCCTCTGGATTGTCCTGACCTTGATGATCGCCCTGGCCGTGGTCGGGCTGGCCATTCCGCTGATCCGGCCCGGCGGAGCGCTGGACCGTCGCACCAACTCCGCCGATGTTCTGAAGGCGCAGCTGGCCGATCTGGATCGTCAGGCCGAGGCGGGTACGGCTCCCGCCGAGGACATCGCCGCCCTGCGCCTCGAGGTCGAACGCCGCGCCCTGGCCGAAGGCGTCGAGACCGTGGCTTCGGGCCGGCCGCTGAGCGAAAAGTCGCTGCTCCGACTGGCGCTCGGTCTGGCAGCCGTCGTGGCGCTGGGCGGTGCCGGTCTCTACGCCCTGCTCGGGCGACCGGACCTGCCCTCGGGCCCGGCCCCGGCGACCACGGACATCCTGTCTGCCACCGACAACGTAGCGCATGACGGAGCGGATGTGACCGCCATGATCACCCAGCTGGAAACCCAGCTGCGACAATCGCCCCGGGACGTGAACGGCTGGCGCATGCTGGGCTGGTCGTATTTCCAGACCGGCCGCTTCACCGAGGCGGCCGAAGCCTACGGACGGGCCGCGACTCTGGAACCCGGCATTTCGGAGCATTCTTCGGCCCAGGGGGAGTCGCTCGTTCAGGCCGCCAGCGGTCAGGTGACGCCCGCCGCCCTGACGGCCTTCCGCGCAGCGATTCGCGCCGAGCCGCTCGACCCCCGGGCTCGCTATTTCGTGGCTGTCGAGATGGATCAGCGCGGCGACAGGGAGGGGGCCATGACGGCCTGGATCGACCTGATCAACGGCGCCCCCGCCGGCGCGCCCTGGGCCGCCGAGGTCCGGGCCTTCGTCGAGGACCTGGCGCGCGAGCGTGGACAGGACATCTCCGGCCGGCTTCGTCCGGCCCCGGCCCCGGCCGCTGCGACCGCGCCGGCCGCCGGGTCCGGACCCGCACCCGGTCCGACCGCCGGTCAGGTCGCCGACGCCGAGGCCATGTCGCCGGCCGACCGCCAGCAGATGGTGCTCGGCATGGTCGAGGGATTGGAAGCGCGGCTCGGGACCTCGCCGCGCGATCGCGATGGCTGGGTGCGGCTGATGCGGGCCCGGATGGTGCTGGGTGACGGCGCGGCGGCGGCGGCGGCCTATCGGCGCGCGCGCCAGGCCTTCGCCGACTCGCCCCAGGAACAGGCCGCGTTGGCCGAGGCGGCGCGCGGCCTGCGCGTTCCCGGGGTCTGATCCCGCGCTGGATCGCCTGATACGCGGTCGGCGTGGCCACGGCCCGGGTTTTGGGCCATGGTGTGGCGGCGGGCAGGGGCGCGGTGCGGATGATCGGCGATTCGATCGAGGCTGTGACGGCACAGGCAGTGGCCAATCCACTGGTCGCCGGTGCCACCATCGTCCTCGGTCTCGGAGTTCTGGTCCTGATTGGCCGAGGCCTCACGCCGCCAAGACGGCACCCGCCTTCGCCGCCCGCAGCTCCTGAAACCGTCGAACCAGTAAGCCCGCCAACCGCGTCCCCGATCGCTCCCCCAACGGCGCGCGCGCCCGCAATGGAAAAAACGATGACCAAGGCTTCGGACCTCTTTGTCGCCTGTCTGGAAGAGGAAGGCGTCGAATACGTCTTCGGCGTGCCGGGCGAGGAGAATCTCGACTTTCTCGACAGTCTGTCGCGCAGCACGAAGATCCGGCTGATTCTGACCCGGCACGAACAGGGGGCGGGCTTTATGGCCGCGACCTACGGTCGCCATACCGGTAAGGCGGGCGTCTGTCTGGCGACCTTGGGGCCCGGTGCCACCAATCTGGTGACGGCCGCCGCCTATGCCCAGCTGGGTGGCATGCCGATGATGATGATCACCGGCCAGAAGCCGATCAAGTCGTCCAAACAGGGGCGATTCCAGATCCTGGACGTGGTCGACATGATGCGGCCTATCACCAAATTCACCCATCAACTCGCCTCGGCCGACAACATTCCGGCGCGGGTCCGCGAAGCGGTGAGACTGGCCCAGGAGGAGAAGCCCGGAGCCACCCATCTGGAGTTTCCCGAGGACGTCGCCCACGAACAAACCACCTCGCCACCGATCGTGGCCAGTCAGGTGCGCCGGCCTGTGCCCGACGCCAAGTCGATCAAGACCGCCGCCGACCGGATCGCCGCCGCCCGTTCGCCGCTGCTGGTCATCGGGGCCGGAGCCAATCGCAAGCTGACCAGCCGGATGCTGACCGAATTCGTCGAGAAGACCGGTATTCCCTACATCACCACCCAGCTGGGCAAGGGCGTGGTCGACGAACGCAATCCGAAATACCTCGGCTGCGCGGCCCTGTCGTCCGGCGATTTCGTGCACCGGGTGGTCGAGGCGGCGGACGTCATCATCAACGTCGGCCACGACGTGATCGAAAAGCCGCCCTTCTTCATGAAGCCCGGTGGCTGTGACGTCATCCACGTCAGCTTCCGCACCGCCGAGGTCGACCCGGTCTATTTCCCCCAGATCGAGGTCGTGGGCGACATCGCCAATGCGGTGTGGCAGCTCAAGGAGGCGCTGACCGCGCAGCCGCACTGGACGTTTGCCGCCATGGAGCGGGCCCGGCACGCCGAGGTCGAGCACACGGCGGCCTCCGTCAACGACATGCGGTGCCCGGTCTATCCGCAATATCTGGTCGACCAGGTCCGCAAGGCCATGCCGTCGGACGGGATCCTGTGCCTCGACAATGGCGTCTACAAGATCTGGTTCACGCGCAACTATCCGGCGCACATGGCCAACACCCTGCTGGTGGACAACGCCCTGGCCACCATGGGTGCGGGCCTGCCGTCGGCGATGGCGTCGGCCATGATCTTCCCGGGCCGAAAAGTGGTGGCCGTCTGCGGCGACGGTGGCTTCATGATGAACAGCCAGGAGGTCGAGACGGCGGTCCGGCTCGGCCTGAATCTGGTCGTACTGATCCTGAACGACAACAGCTACGGCATGATCCGCTGGAAGCAGGCCAATATGGGCTTCGAGGATTTCGGCCTGACCTACGGCAATCCGGATTTCGTCAAATATGCGGAAGCCTATGGCGCGAACGGCCATCGCGTGGACAGCGCCGAGAGCCTGGCGAAAATCCTGGCGCATTGCCTCGATACGCCCGGCGTTCATCTCATAGACTGCCCGGTCGACTATAGTGAGAACGATCAGATCCTGAACAAGGATATCAAGGAGCAGAGCGCGGCGCTGTAGCTCCGCCCGCGCGGGAGACGATTAGTGAAAAGTGTATCCAGAATATTGGCCGCCATCGTCCTGCTCGGCACGGCGACGTCGGTGACGGCGCAGTCGTTCAATCAGGAACTGGGCCGCTACCGGGCTGCGAAGTTCGAGTGCGAG
>JBBQTX010000002.1:0-26866 GCA_038234475.1 Caulobacterales bacterium
GGGCTGCCGCTCGAGGCGGCCGTGGCCGAGGCCTGGGCCTATGTCGCCGAGGCCATCCGCCGCGCGCCGGGTCTGGGCGGTGGCCACGGGCCCTTGGACCACGGCTGGCCGATGAGGCGTGACCGATGAGCGATCTGGAAGCGCGCCTGGTCGAGATCGTCCGCGCCGACCCCGGCCTGATGCATGTGTTGACAGGGGTGCGGGGTCAGGCCCTGCCGGATTGGCGGATATTCTCGGGTGCGGTCTATCAGAGCGTCTGGAACGCCCTGACGGGGCGGCCGGCGGGCTATGGCGTCCGCGACTATGATGTCGGCTACTTCGATCCGGACACCAGGTGGGACGCGGAAAACGTCGTCATCGAACGCGTCGCTGCGGCCTTCGTCGAGCCGTTCTGCAGCACGGTTGAGGTGCGAAACCAGGCCCGGGTGCACCTGTGGTTCACCGACCGTTTCGGGGAGCCCTATAAGCCCCTGGCCAGTACCGACGAGGCGCTGGCGCGGTTCGTGGCCCCGGCGTTCGCGGTTGGAGTTCGCCTGGAACACGACGATACGATCAGCGTTGCCGCGCCGTTCGGGCTGGACGATGTGTTCTCGCTGAGCCTGCGACCCAATCCGATGCGCGGTTTGTCGAAGGGGTGGACCCGGACGGTCGAGAGCGCCCGGGCCCGCTGGCCGGAACTGACCATAATCGAACCGGAGACCGCCTGATGCGCCAGTGGACCGTGGATGCCTTCGCCTCCGCCCCTTTCATGGGCAATCCCGCCTGTGTGGTGGAGCCGTTCGACCAGTGGCCGTCCGATCTCTGGATGCAGGCGCTTGCCAAAGAGAACAATCAGGCGGAGACGGCCTTCCTGTTGAAGACCGCCGACCCGGCGCGCTTCGGCCTGCGCTGGTTCACACCGGGGATGGAGGTCGACCTTTGCGGTCACGCCACCCTGGCCTCTGCGCATGTGTTTCTGGCCGAGCTTGGGCTCCCCGCAGGGGCTCTGACCTTCGACACCCGCTCCGGCCCGCTGACCGTGAGCTGTTCGGCCGGGGCCTATGAGATGGACTTTCCCGCCGACCCGCCGCGTCGCACCGCGACGCCGGCAGGCTTGGTCGAGGCGCTGGGCTTGGTGCCTGTCGAGGTCTGGGCCGGCCGATATCTGGTCGCGATGCTGGCCGACGCGGCGGCGGTGCATGCCATCGCCCCCGACATCCGCGCATTGGCGGCCCTCCAGGGCGAAGCGGGCGAAGTCGGTCAGGTAATCGTCTGCGCGCTGGCGGACCCCTCGGACGACGTCGACGTGGTCGACCGTTTCTTCGCCCCGGGTTGCGGTGTGGACGAGGATCCCGCGACCGGCTCGGCGCACTGCATTCTCGGACCCCTCTATGCCGAAAAGCTGGGTCGGGCCGACGTCCGCTTCCGGCAGGTCTTCCCCGGACGCGGCGGCGAGATCACGACCGAGGTCCTGGGCGACCGGGTCCTGCTGCGGGGACGGGCGGTGACGGTCGTGGAAAGCCTGCTGCGCCTCGCGCCACGGGAATAGGGGCGCGACCCGTTCGGATCGCGCCCCCAAAGCCTCGTCTGCGAAGATCGGACCCTAGTAGCGACGGTTGTCGTAGTCGCGGCGCTCTTCGCGGACCTGGCGGGCGAGACGGTCGTAACGACGGTCCAGGTCGTTGCGTTCCCAGCCGTTCAGGCCGCCGCGCTGGTAGCCGTACTCGAGGCGAACCACGGCGTTCAACTCGTTCTGCAGGCGGCGACCCTCGCGGCGGCTCAACGAACCGTCGCGCAGACCGCGATCGATACGCCGGTCCAGCTGGTATTTCCGCTGGGCGATCGCCTGCCAGCCGCGGTTGTCGTGCCGCTCGTATCGATCCCCGCGATCACCGCGATGATCCTGCTCGTAGCGGCCGCTGCGGTCCTGCGGGCCGTAGTTCTGGGCCATGGCGGGCACCGCGACGGAGGCCGCAGCCAGCGCCAGAGCGGGAATGAGGAATTTCTTCATCGGTCTTCTCCTTGACGGTTCACGCCCGCCGGATTGGCTGCGTCAACCGGGAGGAGAACACGCTTGGCCTGAGCGCGATCTGAACGACGCGTGTAAGCCGAGGTTCATGTCCCTTAACCAAACTCCGCATCCGTCATCTTCGCGCGCACGAAGAAGATTGGGGCGCGGGCGGCGCGAACGGTAAAAAATGTCTAGACTGTTCGTTCAGCCGACGTTCAGCACCCGCAGACTACAGCCACTGCCATGACCCGTATCGCCGTCCTTTGCCTGGCCGTCCTGATGACCGCAGCGCCCTTGGCGCAGGCGGCTGCTCAGGACCGTGGTCCGCGCGGCGAACGTCGGCAGCAGGACGACCGTCCTCGCCTGAGCGATGCCGAGGCGGCGCGCCGCGCCGCCTCCGGCCGTGCGGGCCGTTTGCTGACGACCAGAAACCGGGGCGACACGATTGAGGTTGTTTGGCAGTATCCCGGCGGTCGCGTAGCGGAGATCACGGTTGACGCCCGCACTGGCCGGGTGTTGGGAGAACGCTGAATGCGCGTATTGCTTGTCGAGGACGACGCCGACCTGTCGCGACAGTTGAAACTGGCCTTGGGCGACGCTGGCTATGCGGTCGATCACGCCGCCGACGGCGAGGAGGCCCATTTCCTCGGCGACACCGAACCTTATGACGTGGTGGTGCTCGATCTCGGCCTGCCCAAGATCGATGGCGTCTCGGTGCTGGAACGCTGGCGCCGCGACGGCAAGACCACGCCGGTGCTCATCCTGACCGCACGCGGAGCCTGGTCCGACAAGGTGTCGGGTTTCGACGCCGGGGCGGACGACTATCTGACCAAACCCTTTCACACCGAGGAGCTTCTGGCCCGCCTCCGTGCCCTGCTGCGCCGGTCGGCGGGCATCGCTTCGGCGACCCTGTCGTGCGGCGGCCTGCGCCTCGATCCGCGCGCGGCCCGAGCCAGCGTCGACGGCGAACCCCTGCGGCTAACCTCGCTGGAGTACCGGCTACTGCACTATCTGATGATGCATCAGGGCCGGGTGATCAGCCGGACCGAACTGGTCGAGCACCTCTATGATCAGGACTTCGACCGTGATTCCAACACGATAGAGGTCTTCGTGGGCCGGCTGCGCAAGAAGATCGGCCCCGACCGGATCGAGACAGTGCGCGGCCTCGGATACCGCCTCACGCTGTTGTCCGGGGAGTCCGAAACGGCGTGACCGAAGCGGCGGGGGGCGGATCGGCTCCGGCCGACGACAGGTCCTGGGGCCGCTGGTTCGGAAGGCCCGGCCGCAGCCTGACCCGACGGCTGATCTGGCTGGCGTCCGCCTGGATCGTGATGGCGCTGGTGCTCACGGGCTGGACCCTGACCAACCAGTATCAGGAATCCGCCCTGAGACGACTGGGCAACGTGCTGGCCGACACCATCGACGACGTCGTGATCGCGACCGACGCGCGCCCGGACGGCATCTTCGTGGCCGAGATTCGGGACGCAAAGACGGACCGCGCGCTGTCTGGAAAATATTGGGCCTTGGCCGAGCTGGACGGTGCGGGTGGCATGCGGTTTATCGCTGGCTCGCCGTCCCTTGCGGGAGAAGAACTGGCCGTGCCGCCTGGCCTTCCGCGCCGGCTAAGGGAGGCTGGCGGCACCACGATCAGTTTCAACGATCCCGGATTCCTGCGTCCTCCCCTGCGTCAGCCGCTGCGCGTCGCCGCCAGCCTGAAGTCCCTACCGGGCCGCAGCGAGCCCCTGGTGTTCATGGCGGCGGTCGATCGGACCAATATCGAGAACGATACCCGCGAGTTCGCCACCTTCACCTGGTCCGCCCTGCTGATCCTGGGCGTCGGACTGGTCATCGCGGTCTTCCTTCAGGTACAGATCGGCCTGCGGCCGCTGTTCGGCCTCAGGAACGAGATTGCCGACGTCGGCAAGGGCAAGGCCGCCCGCATCGCGCGCAGCTACCCGCTGGAGATCCAGCCGCTGGCTGAACAGGTGAACCGGCTGCTGGACCAGAATCAGGAAACGGTCGAACGCCAGCGCACCCACGTCGGGAATCTGGCCCATGCCCTGAAGACCCCGCTGTCGGTCATGCTGGCCGAGGCCGGCTCGCAGGAGGGGTTGCTGCCGGATCTGGTGCGCAAACAGACCGAGGTGATGAAGGCCCAGGTCGATCACCATCTGCGTCGCGCGCGCGCCGCCGCCCGAGCCCACCTGCAGGGCGAGCGCACGCCCATCGCCGAGGTGCTGGACGAAATGGCGGTCATGCTGGAACGAGTGTTCGAGGAAAAAGGCGTCGAGGTCGACTGGCGCGCACCGGACGACCTGGGATTCCGCGGCGAACGCCAAGATCTGCAGGAAATTCTCGGCAATCTGATCGAGAACGCCTGCAAATGGTCGAAACGGCGGGTGCGTGTCTCCGCCGGACCGACCGGCCTGGGCCAGATGATCGTGGTCGTGGAGGATGACGGTCCCGGCCTGCCCGCCGAACAGCGCGAGGCCGCCCTGCAGCGGGGGGCACGCATGGACGAGACGACGCCCGGTTCCGGGCTGGGGTTGTCGATCGTGCTGGAGCTGACCCGCGCCTATGGCGGGTGCCTTACCCTTGCCGACAGCGATCTTGGCGGTCTGAAAGTCCTGCTGGAGCTTCCGGCCGCCGAGGCCTGAGCCGGTTCGTTCAGACAGCGGATATTAACCTTGACCGGGCAGCTTGGGGGTGCCGGGCCGCACCCGGTTTCGGAATTGTTACATGGCCGGGCTTTCGATCGCCCATCGCGTAGTGCTTGCCGCCCTGCTGGAGCGGTGCCCCGAACCTACGCTTCGCATGATTTCGGCCGCCGTGGCCCCCCTGCCGGGCGGTCGGGCCGTCGAACTCAGGATGATACTGTCCGACGAGGTTCGCGACCGCGCCCGTCGGGCCATGGTCATGAGACCCGTCGCACCGATGTTCCGGCCGCGCGCCGACGGCGTCCAAGCCATGAATTTCCCGCCCGTCGTCCTTGCGCGTCTGTGGAAGGTCGCCAGTGTGCGAGAGCCAGAACTGCTGGGCACGCTGGACGGCGACGAAGCCGACGCCATGGCCGTGTCGTACCGGATCTGCCTGGCGGCCGCCGCTGTGGTCCGTGATCAGCCCGAACTGGTCTGGCCCGCGACCGAAAACCCTGCGGCGCGCCAGACCGGTCTGACCGACCTGGCCGCTTGTCTTGACCTGGCCCACCTGGCCCGACGGGGCCTGCCTTCCCTTGAGGTCTGGCTGAGACGCCCGGACGGGGACCAGATCGCCGAACTGCGCCTGTTGCTGAAGGACTGCGCCGGGGTGCGTGTGGACGGTGCCCAGCGGGTGCTGGAGATGCTCTTCGCCCACCTGGACGACGCGGTGCTGATCCTTCGCATCATCATCCAGACTTCCGGCGCGGCGGACCGGGAAGGCTTTCTGAGCGCGTCCGAACTGGCCGGTTTCGTCGACCGCCTGATCGCTGGGGTCGACGTTCGCGTCGTCCGCATCGCCGCCTTCAGGCCTGCGGTCGATTTGGAGCGGGTCGAGTCGGTCATCGCCGACCTGGGCTGGTGCGCCGGAGTGCTGGGCGAATTGGACGTGACGTTGACACTCAATCCACATAGCGCCTGGGGCAAGGCGGTGCGTGACGGACGCGTGTCGATCGCCCGCCAGCTAACGGCGTTGCTGAGAGCGGCGGACAAGGCGGTCGACCAAGCCCTGCCGCTCGAACGCGTACAGATTGCCGGGCGGATGACCCGCAAGGTTCCGCGGCTGACCGCCGCCGTCGAGGGTGCCCAGGTGGTGACGGCGCGAAGCTTGTTGAAACTGGTCGGTTCCGTGCGGGGGCCAGCCTCGACCTTCGGCTGCGAGGCCGACCGGAGGGCGCTGGTTGAGACCCTGACCACCCGACTGGCCGACTATGCCGACGAGGCCTTGCGTCTGATCAACGACGGCGAGGCGGCCGACGAAAGCCATGCGCTGAAGCTGGTCGAACTGTCCGCCGACTGCCTGGACCGGATCGCCGCCGACGAAGTCGCCCGGGCGGTGCGTCGTCGCGCCGCGGTGGCCAGTGGTCTTCGGACCGAGGGCGGGGCCTCGTCGGCGACCGCGTGATCGGCTATATCGCCGAACGATGACGCTTTTCTGGATCATGACGGCTCTGCTGACGGCGATCGCCGGTTGGCTCGTTCTGGCCGGTGCCCGCCGGGGTGTCGGCGCGGGCGAGGCGATAGAGACCGCCGCCGCGAGCTTGGAAATGGCTGAACTGGACCGGTTGAAGGCACGAGGCCAGCTGGACGAGGCCTCCTGGACCGCCGCCCGGGCCGAGGCCGGACGTCGGATTCTTTCGGCGGACCGGGTGATCGCCCCTGTGCGGGCGGCATCTGCGGATCGGCTCTGGGTGCTGGCTGGCTTGGTGGCGGCGGCAGCCGGTTCCCTGGGCCTGTACGTGGTCGCTGGAACGCCCGGTCTGGCCGATCAGGCCTATGAAAGCCGCGTGGATCAATGGTCGACGGAGCTCGACGCACTGGAGCCGATGCAGGTCGCCGCGGTCGTCGCCCGCGTGGTCGAGGAGAGACCTGGGGATCATCGGGCCCTGACCATATTGGGCGCGGCGCGGTTCGAGGCCGGCGACCCGATCGGCGCGGCCTCGGCCTTCCGCCGGGCCGTGGCGCTTCGACCGGACGACGCGCAGAGCTGGGCCCGGCTGGGCGAAAGTCTGGTACGGGCCAATGACGGGACTGTGGACGGCGACGCCGAGGCCGCCTTTCGCCAGGCGCTGAACCGCGATCCCGACCAGTTGGGCGCGCGCTACTATCTCGGCGAGGCGGCGCTGACGCGGGGCGACGCGGCGGCCGTACGGGCGCTCTGGGGACCGCTGATCGCGGCACTGAATGCCGCTGATCCGCGTCGGATCGATCTGGAGCGCCGCATGCCGGCCGGAGGAGCGGGCGAATGAACTGGTTGCCGAAATCGCCCAAGGCGCGCCGTCGCCTTTGGATCGTCGCGGCGGTGGCTCCGGTGCTGGCGCTGGCGGTCGGCCTGTCGCTGTTCGCCATGCGCGACAGCGTCACCTTCTTCGTCTCGCCCTCCGAGGCGACGCTGGAAAAGGCTCCGACGGGTCGCGTGATGCGTCTTGGCGGGCTGGTCGAAACCGGCAGTGTGGTCCGCTCGAGCTCCGGCGAGGTCGCCTTCGCCGTAACTGACAACGCCGCCACCACGCGCATCGTCTACCAGGGCGACCTGCCTGACCTGTTCCGCGAAGGGCAGGGTATCGTCGCGCAGGGTGCCTTCCTGCCCGACCGGTCGTTCCGCGCCACCCAGGTGCTGGCCAAGCACGACGAGAACTACATGCCGCGCGAGGTCGCCGAGAGCCTGAAGGCCAAGGGCGAATGGCGGCCGGACGCCGGAATCGCGCCCGCTGTGGGGGCCACGCCCCGGTGATCGTCGAACTGGGTGCTTTCGCCCTCGTCCTGGCTTTTGTTCTGGCGGTGCTGCAGACCGGGATGAGCGTGGCCGGCCGCATCCGGCGCAGTCCGGTACTGGCCGGTGCCGCAGACGGCGCGGCCATCGCCGGGGCCGTCGCGGTCGCCGTGGCCTTCGCCGCGCTGATCGCCGCCTTCGTCGCTTCGGACTTCTCCGTCGCCAACGTCGCGGCCAACAGCCACACCGACAAGCCGATGCTCTACAAGGTGGCCGCCGCCTGGGGCAGCCACGAGAGCTCGCTGTTGCTGTGGAGTCTGGTCCTGACCGGTTTCGGTGCCCTGCTGGCCCGCGCGCGGAACCTGCCGTTCGGGCTCAAGACCTGCGCCGTGGCGGTTCAGGGCCTGCTGGGCGTCATGTTCCTGGCCTTCGCGCTGTTCACATCCAACCCCTTCGCGCGGCTCGATCCGGCACCGGTCCAGGGCGCTTCGCTGAACCCCCTGCTTCAGGACCCCGCGCTCGCTTTCCATCCACCGCTGCTCTACTGCGGCTATGTCGGGTTTTCGGTCTGCTTCTCGCTGGCCGTCGCCGCCCTGATCGAGGGTCGGGCCAACTCCAGCTTCTGGCCGGCCTGGGGCCGCTGGGTCCGACCCTGGGCGCTGGCGAGCTGGGCCTTCCTGACGGTCGGCATCACACTTGGCTCGTTCTGGGCCTACTATGAGCTGGGCTGGGGCGGCTGGTGGTTCTGGGACCCGGTGGAGAACGCCAGCTTCCTGCCCTGGCTGGCCGGGACCGCCCTGCTGCATTCGGCCGTGGTGACCGAGCGGCGCGGCACCCTGGCGAGCTGGACCACCTTCCTGGCGCTTCTGGCCTTCAGCTTCTCGATGCTGGGGGCGTTTCTGGTCCGGTCCGGCGTCCTGACCTCTGTCCATGCGTTCGCGGTCGATCCCGAGCGCGGCCTGATGCTGCTGGCCATCCTGGGCGTCAGCTCCGGGGCGGCCTTCGCTCTATTCGCCTGGCGCGCGCCACAACTGAAGGGCGGCGGGATGTTCGCGCCGGTCAGCCGCGAGGGCGCTCTGGTGCTGAACAACGTGTTCCTGACCGCGTCCTGCGCCACCGTCCTGCTGGGCACGCTTTATCCGCTGATCCTGGAGGCGGCCAACGGGGCCGCCATCTCGGTCGGTCCACCCTATTTCGCCCTGACCTTCGTCCCCCTGATGGCCGCTGCCCTGCTGATCCTGCCCGCAGGTCCGATGCTGGCCTGGAAGCGAGGCGACCTCAAGGGTGTGGGCCAGCGGCTGGCCTTGGCGGCGGGCCTTGCCATCCTGATCGCCTTGATGGGCTGGATGGCCTTTGAGCCGAAGAAGGCCCTCTCCGCCGCCGGGATCGGTCTCGGGGCCTGGCTGATTCTCGGTACCCTCGCCGAGGTCGCCGAGCGGCTCCGCCTGTTCCGCGCGCCGCTCGCCGAGAGCCTGCGGCGTGCCCGCAGCCTCCCGCTCGGTGCCTGGGGCACGACCTTGGCCCATGCGGGCCTAGGGGTCTTCGTCCTTGGGGCTGTGGTCGAGACTGGATATCGCATCGAGGTGGCCCGCGCGCTGGCACCGGGCCAGACTCTCGAGGCCGGGAAGTGGGCCGTTCGGCTGGACTCCGTTCGCGTGGTCGAGGGCCCGAACTACCTGGCGGAACAGGGCCGGTTGACTGTCACCCTGCGCGACGGTGGCGCGCCTCGCCCGGTCACCGCCGAGCGCCGCTTCTTCCCTGCGGGTGGCCAGACCACGACCGAGGTCGGGCTGGATTTCCGCGGGCTTGACGACGTCTATGTGGTGCTGGGCGAGAGAGGTCGGACGGACGCCGGGGCTCCGGCCTGGAACGTGCGCGTCTGGTGGAATCCGTGGGCGCGGCTGATCTTTCTCGGTCCCATGATCATGGCGCTGGGCGGGTTGGTTTCGCTGCTGGACCGGCGTCTTCGTCTGGGTGTCGGCAAGCGGGAACCGGCCGCGTGAAGCGCACCCTGCTGATCGCGGCGGCCAGCTTCGGCCTGATCGCGGCCGAACCGCTCCCGGCCCCTGATCGGCCCCTGCCGGATGCCGCGCAGGAAGCCCGGGCCCAGGCCCTGTTTGACGACATCCGCTGCGTGGTGTGCCAGCATGAGGCCATCGCCGACAGCCCCGCGACGATCGCGTCCGATCTGCGGGGCCTGGTCCGCGACGAGATCCGGGCGGGTTTGAGCGACGCCGAGATCAAGGCGGGTCTGGTCCGGCGCTACGGCGACTTCGTCCTGTTCACGCCGCCCATGCGGGCCGGGACCTGGCTGCTTTGGTTCGGGCCGCTGGCCATCCTGCTGGCCGTGGGCGGGGGCCTGCTGGCCATGACGCTCCGCCGCCGGGTCGAGACCGTTGCCCTGTCGGCCGAAGAGGAGGCGCGACTGGCTGATATTCTCGCGGCACAGGAGGTTCGCCGCGATCCTGACGCAAAGCCGTCTGACGACTGACGCTTGAGGCGGCCTAACATCGCCCCACGCATTGGTGAAACGGACCTTCGCCCTATATTCAGTGTCGAAACGGGCGCGATCGTCGCCTGAGAGGAATGCAAGAACGTCGATGATGAAACGTAAGGAATTTATGCTCGGGGCCGTGGCCGGCCTGGCCTTCGCCGCTGCGGCGACCGCCGGCGGGGTCATCGACTGGCCGTCGGCCCAGGCCGACCCGGTGGCCGGGATCAGCGGACGACTGTCGCCGGATGCGGGTGGCTCAGGTGTGGCGTTCGCGCCGCCGCAGGGGGCTCCGCGCAGCTTCGCCGACATCTTCGAACAGGTCGCACCGGCCGTGGTGCAGATCGAGGTCAAGACCCGGGTCCAGGCCCGTCAGCGCTTCGTGCAGGTCCCGGGACTGGGAGCCGTGCCGGTTCCCGGTGCCCCGCCCGCCCAGGACGGGGAGGAGGCCGAGGCCCCGACGGCCCTCGGGGCCGGGTCGGGCTTCTTCATCGCCGCCAACGGCTACATCGTGACGAACAACCACGTCGTCGCCGACGCCACCGAGATCCGGGTCAAGCTGGCCGACGGCCGCGAGATGGACGCGCGCCTGGTCGGCCGCGACGAGAACACCGACCTGGCCGTCATAAAGGTCGAGGGGACCGACTTCCCGTTCGTCAGTTTCGAGGAGACGGCCCTTCCGCGCGTCGGCGACTGGGTCATCGCGGTCGGCAATCCGTTCGGTCTGGGCGGAACGGCCACCGCCGGCATCGTCTCGGCCCAGGGCCGCCGCGACATCGACAGCGCCTACGTCGACTATCTTCAGATCGACGCCGCCATCAACCAAGGCAATTCCGGCGGACCGACCTTCGACATCTACGGCCGTGTCATCGGCGTCAACGCGGCCATCTTCTCGCAGACCGGTGGCTCTGTCGGGATCGGCTTCGCCATCCCCGCCTCGGTCGCCAAGCCGATCACCGATCGCCTGGTGCGCGGCGAAACCATCGAGCGGGGCTATGTCGGCGTCGCCATAACTAACCTCAGCCGTGGCCAGATCGACGCGCTGGGGCTTCCGGCCGATTTCACCGGGGCCTGGGTCGCGGACGTCACCCCTGGCGGACCGGCCGCCGCCGGTGGCGTCGAGATCGGCGACATCGTAACCCGGATCAACGGTACGCCCGTGCGCGATCGGACGGATTTGACTCGCCGCATCGGTCAGGTTCGTCCCGGCGAAACCGTCCGTCTGGAAGTCTTGCGCGATGGGCGTCGCCAGACCCTCTCCGTCCGCGTCCGCGTCCGTCCCTCCGAGGCGGAACTGAACAACCGACCGGGCCAGGAGCAGGACGACCCGTCAGCCGTCGAGGGTGCGGGCGTGTCGATCGGCGGTCTGACCGTCGCGCCGATGTCGGACACGCTGCGTCGGCGCTATTCCATCCCGGCGCAGATCAACGGCTTGGTGGTGACCACCGCCGAAACCGTCGGCGAGCTGAATTTCCGTCCCGGGTTTGTGATCACCCGGAGCGCGTCCGGCCCGATCCGGACGCCGGCCGAGTTCCAGGCCGCCATCGACGCCGCCCGCCGGGCCAACCGGGCCGGTGTGTATCTGATCGTCTGGACGCCCCAAGGGAACTCGCCCGTCGTTCTGAACCTTCCGAAGTCTGAATAAGCGGTAACTGCCCCCATCGCCGCCGATGCGCTAACATCGGCGGCGTTTCACTTTCGAGGGGCTGATTCCATGCGTATTCTGGTTGTCGAGGATGACGCCGAGGCCGCGACCGCCATGGTCCGGGGACTGACCGAGGCCGGGCACGAGCCGACCCACGCCGTTGACGGGGCCTTCGGCCTGTTGGAGGCCCAAAAGGGCGGCTATGACGTCTATGTCGTCGACCGGATGATGCCCCGCCTCGACGGCATCGGCATGGTCGAGACCCTGCGTCGCGACGGCGACCAGACCCCGGTGTTGTTCCTGTCGGCTCTGGGCGAGGTCGAGGACCGGGTCACGGGCCTTAAGGCCGGGGCCGACGACTATCTGGTCAAGCCCTACGCGTTTTCAGAGTTGATCGCCCGGGTCGAGGCCCTGTTGCGCCGCCGCGAGACCGGCAGCATCGCCACCATGCTGAAGGTGGGCGACCTGGAGATGAATTTGATCGCCCGCACCGTGCATCGCACCGGTGAGGAAATCGACCTGCAGCCCCGCGAGTTCCAACTGCTGGAGTTCCTGATGCGACACGCCGGCCAGTCGGTGACCCGCACCATGTTGCTGGAGAAGGTCTGGGAGTACCATTTCGACCCCCAGACCAATGTCATCGACGTCCACATCAGCCGCCTGCGCGCCAAGATCGACAAGGGCTTCGGCCACGCCATGCTGCAGACGGTGCGCGGGGCAGGTTACCGGCTGGAGCCTTAAGTCCGAACGGTGAAGCTTCCCTCCCTCCTCCGCCGCACGCCCTTCCGGCTGACGTTGCTGTTCCTCGCCCTGTTCGCGGCGGCGGCCAGCGCCATCCTCGCCTATGTCTATTTCGCCTCGGCCTCCGAGGCGCGGACCAAGGCCGAACAGGACGTGCGCGCCGAGATGAAGGTGCTGACCGGAATCTACACGGAGCGCGGGACGAACGCCCTGAACCGGGCGCTGATCGACCGGTCGCTGTCGGGTGGCTCGGATCTGTATCTGTTGATGGACCGGGACGGCCAGCGGATCACCGGTAGCCTCAGCATTTCGCCGATCGAACAGATGGAGGGTGAGCGGCAATGGATCACCTTCCCCATGACCGACACGGATCGTGAGGGGCGGATCACCCGGCCGGAGGTGCGCGGACTGCAGGTTCGCCTGTCCGGCGGCGAGATGCTGCTGGTCGGGGCCTCGCTCAGCGACACCCAGGCCTATCTGGCCCGACTGACCCAGGCCCTGTGGGGTGCCATGGGTATCGTCCTGTTGCTCGGCCTGGCCGGTGGTGTGCTTCTCAGTCGAAATCTGGAACGCGCGATGGGACGGCTGAAGACGGTGGTGGCGGCGGTGCAGGAAGGCGATCTTAAGGTGCGCGCGCCGGTGCGAAACTCCGGCGATGAACTGGACGAGCTGGGGCAGGGTCTGAACACCATGCTGGACCGGCTTGAGGCGTCGATGGCCTCGATCCGGCACGCCGGGGACGCCATCGCCCACGACCTGCGTTCGCCCCTGACCCGGATGCGGGCCAAGCTGGAGGTTTCGCTGATGGACGCCGAGGCGGGCAGGATCGACGGGGTCGACGCGGTCCAGCTGGCGCTGGACGAGGCAGACAACCTTCTGAAGACGTTCAACACCGTGCTGGCCATCGCCCGGCTGCAGGCGGCGGCGGGTCGCACCCCGGACCCCAAGGTGTTCGATGCCGCCGACCTCGCCGCCGACATGGCCGAACTGTACGAGCCGGCGGCCGAGGAAAAGGGGCTGGAATTCACCGCCGAGATCGAGCGCGGCCTGATGATCGAGGGCAATCAGCCCTTTCTGGCCCAGGCCTTGGCCAACATCATCGACAACGCGATCAAATACACCCCGACCGGCGGAGCCGTGATGCTACGGGCCCGCCGGCGCAGTTCCGGCGATATCGAGTTTTCCATCACCGACACGGGCCCCGGCGTGCCTGAGGAAGACCGCGAACGGGTCATCGAGCGGTTCGTTCGTCTGGACAACAGTCGCACCGAGGCCGGGTCAGGCCTCGGCCTGTCGCTGGTCGGGGCGGTGATGGAGGCGCACGGCGGTCGCGTGGTGCTGGACGAAGGCCCCGGCGAATACGGTGGCTTCGGCCCCGGGTTGCGGGTGGCGCTGGTCCTGCCGGCGGCCGAATGAGCGGCGGGCTGGGCGCGCGGCTGGTCGCCTGCGGTCCTGTGGTCGACCCAAACGCATCGGCCCGCGCCCGTGAGCGCTTGTCCGAGGCCGCGACCGAGGGCGGCTGGTGCGATCTGCTCGACGTGGCCTGGCCCGGTCTGGCACCGGTTTTCGCCGCATCGCCCTATCTGTACAATCTGGCGCGGCGCTGGCCGGATCGCCTGCGCGCCGTGCTTGAGGACGCGCCGGAGGTCCGGCTGGACGGCATCCTCGCGGAGACGGCGGGCCTCGTCGGCGGCGCGGACGATCTGCGGGCGCCGCTGCGCCGGCAGAAGGCCGAACTGCATCTGTTGTCGGCGCTGGCCGACCTCGGCGGGGTATGGGATCTGGACGCCGTCACCGGCGCGCTGAGCCGGTTCGCCGACGTCTCGGCCCAGGCCGCCCTGCGCGCCGTGGCCCACGATCAACGCGAGCAGGGCAAGCTGGTGTCGGCACCGGACGATCCGCGGGGGCCCATCCCCGGCCTGTTCGGTCTGGCCATGGGCAAGCACGGTGCCTTCGAGCTCAACTATTCCTCCGACATCGACATCAGTCTGTTTTGGGAGCCGGAGGCCCTGACCGGCGCCTTGGCCGAAGGCGTAGAGCCGCAGCGGTTCGCCGACCGCGCGGCCCAGGCCTTCGCCGGCCTGATGCAGGAGCGCACGGCGGACGGCTACGTCTTCCGGGTCGACCTTCGGCTGCGACCCGATCCGTCGTCGACCCCGCCGGTGGTCGCCGCCCCGATGGCGCTGGACTACTACGAGAGCGTCGGCCAGAATTGGGAGCGGGCGGCCTTCATCAAGGCGCGGTCCATGCTGGGCGACCTCGCCGCGGGACGAGATTTCCTGAAGGCGCTGACGCCCTTCATCTGGCGGCGCAGTCTCGACTATCCGGCCATCCTCGACATCCAGTCGATCAAACGCCAGATCCACGTCCACAAGACCGGCGAGGGCATGTCGGCGGCCGGCGCCAATCTGAAGCTGGGCCGGGGCGGCATCCGCGAGATCGAATTCTTCGCCCAGACCCAGCAGCTGATTCTCGGCGGTCGCGATCCCGGACTGCGCACGCCGCGCACGGTCGAGGCCCTGTCCGCGCTGCGCGATGCCGGTCACACCGATGCCGGGGTTTGCGCCGAACTGAGCTCCGCCTATCTCGACCTGCGCGGGCTCGAGCACCGGGTTCAGATGCTCGACGACGAACAGATCCACACCCTGCCGGTCGAACCCGCGCGCCGTGCCGCCGTCGCAGCCCTGGCAGGCGAGGCCGATCTGGCCGTCTTCGATGCCGGGATCGAGGCCCTGCTGGTCGGGGTCAACCGCCGCTATGGCGAACTGTTCGAGGGCGAGGAGGCCCTGTCCTCGCCTTATGGATCGCTGGTCTTCACCGGGGTGGAGAACGATCCGGAGACCCTGGCGACGCTGGCGCGAATGGGCTTTGGCGAACCCGCCGGCGTGGCCGACACCATCCGCAGCTGGCACCATGGGCGTATCCCCGCCACCCGCTCGGCCCGAGGGCGCGAGCTGTTCACCCGGCTGGCACCCCGGCTGCTGACCGCGCTGGCCGACACCGGGGCCGCCGACGCCGCCTTTCGCCGGTTCGCCGTCTTCTTCTCAGGCCTGAGCGGCGGCGTGCAGGTCCAGGCCCTGTTCCTGGCCCAACCGAAACTGTTCGAGCTGGTTGTCGGGGTCATGGCCTTCGCGCCCCGGCTGGCGCGGACCTTGGGCCGGTATCCGGCGGCGCTGGACAGTATGCTGGACGCACGATTCGCGCGGGTGCTTGACGAGGATTCCGGAGTGGTGGCCCAGATGCTGGCGGAGGCCGGGACCAGCCCCGATTTTGAAGGGGCGATGAATGTGGTGCGCCGCATTCATCGCGAGCAGATGTTCCGGGTCGGGGTGCAGACCCTGACCGGCCGGGTCGAGGCCGCCGCCGCCGGCCGCGCCTATACCGCCCTGGCTGATGCCGTGATGGCGGCCCTGGCCCCGGCGGCGCTGACCGAGGCGGTGCGTCAGGGTGGCGTTCTGTCCGGGGGCGCAGTGGCGGTGGTCGCGCTGGGCAAGGCCGGCTCGCGGGAAATGACCGCCAGCTCGGACCTCGACCTGATGACGGTCTATGACGCGCCCGACGATATCGTCTCCGAGGGCAAGGGCTGGGCGGCCGGGGTCTTCTATTCCCGCTTTACCCAGCGGCTCATCGCGGCCTTGTCGGCCCATACGGCGGAAGGCGGGCTTTACGAGGTCGACATGCGTCTGCGCCCTGGCGCGGCCAAGGGACCGGTGTCGCTGCGGCTGTCGGCGGTCCAAGACTATTACGCCCGGGACGCCGACACTTGGGAGTTCATGGCCTTGACCCGGGCGCGGGTAGTCTGGACCGACGCCGCGGCATTTGGGGATCGGGTGACGGCTGCGCTGGAGGCCATGCTGCGGCATCCGCGACCTGGCATCGACGTCGCCGCCGACGTGCGCCGGATGCGCGATCTGATGGCGCGCGAAAGGCCGGGGCAGGGTGACTGGGACTTGAAGCTCGCCCCCGGCGGGCAGGTCGACGCCGAATTCGTCGCCCAATTGCGCCAGTTGACCGCGGCGGCGGAGGGCGCGCCACTGACCGTCTCGACACTCGAGGCTCTGGCCGGAGACCCGGAGTTGGCCGAGGCATGGCGGCTGCAACAGGCACTCAACCAGGTCCTGAGCGCGGCCTTCGACGATCGACCGAATCCCGAAGAGGAGCCCCAAGGCCTGCGGACGCGCCTGGCGGAGGCAGCCGGACTGGACGATTTCAGGTCGCTGGTGACGCGGTTGTCGGCGGTCCGAAAACAGGCACGGGCGACCTTCGAGCGGATACTCCCCCCGCTCAGCGACGGATAGTGCGCCGACGGACGTTTCAGATGTCTGGTGGGCAGAACACACGCCGCTTCGCGCGGACACGGAGACGAAAACCATGAGCAAGGCATTTCTGGTCGGCGGCCTCGCCGCCCTGACGCTCGCCGCAGTCGGCGGCGTGGCCATCGCCCAGCAGGCGCAGGACAGACCCGGCCACGCCATGCGGGCCGATACCGACGGTGACAGCCGGGTCAGCCAGACAGAGTTCGTCGGCCAGCGCGTCGCGCGTCTCACTGCCGCCGACGCCGACCGCGACGGTTCCGTCACCGGCGTCGAAATGCGCGCCGCCGCCGAGGCGCGCCGCGCCGAACGGACCGACGCCCGGTTCGAACGTCTCGACGCCGATGACGACGGCGCGGTGAGCCGCGCGGAATTCGCCGCCGCAGGTGAAGCACGCGCCGACCGTGGCGGACGCCGCGCGGATCATCGCGGCCCGGGTCGTGGCCAAGGTCGCGGGATGGGTCAACGGGCTCCCGGCATGGACGCGCGTGGCCCCATCGTGATCGCCGACGCCCAGGCGCGCACCGCACAGGGCTTCGCCCGCCTCGACGGCGACAGCGACGGCTATGTCACCGCCGAGGAAGGCCGCGCCGGTCATATGGCAATGCGTGAGCAACGCCGGGAACGCCGCGCCGCCCGGATGGCGTCGCCCCAGGCACCCGCTTCGGAGTAAGGTGATGCCGGGGACGACGGTCATGGACCGGCCAACCCTTTCGGAAACGACTGGAGAGGCCCGGATTGGCGCTGATCGCCGACCTCGACGAGGAACTGGTGCGCCGCGTGGGTCAGGGCGACCCCGCGGCCATTCAGGCCATGGTGGCGCGAAAGCTGCCGCGCATGATGGCGCTGGCGCAACGGATGCTGGGCGATGCCGCAGAAGCCGAGGATGTGGCGCAGGAGGCCATGGTGAGGGCCTGGCGGCAGGCACCCCGCTGGGTTCCAGGGGCCGCCCGCTTCGACACCTGGCTGCACCGGGTCGGGCTGAATCTCTGCTACGACCGGCTCCGCCGACGCCGCGAGATCGCCACCGATATGCCGCCGGAACAGCGGGACGCCGGACCGGCGCCGGACCGGGGCCTGCTGGCGGCGGACGTCGGGACGCGGGTCGATGCGGCCTTGGCCGCCTTGCCGGATCGTCAGCGCGAATCCATCGTGCTGTGTCACTATCAGGAGCTCAGCAATATCGAGGCTGCGGCCCTGATGGAGGTGAGCGTGGAAGCGTTGGAGAGTCTGCTGTCCAGGGGACGGCGCGCGTTGAGACTGGCGTTGGCCGACATCCGGCCGGGCGTCGAGGGAGTTTGAGATGACGGCGGAACGGTTGCTAGCACTGGTGGCGGCCTATGGTGCCGAGGCCCGGCGCTGGCCGGAGGCGGAACGGGCGGCGGCTGCGGACCTGTTGGCGTCCGGGCCCGAAGTCGCGCGAGCGACCCTGGACGAGGCGGATCGGACGGACGCCCTGTTGCATGCCTCACGCACGCCCCACCCCTCGATGGCCCTGCGCGACCGCGTCATCGCCTCGGCGGCCGAGGCCGGCCTCCAGGCAGGCCGCGTGGGCCGCCGCTGGCTGGACCGGTTGACGCTGACGCTCGGTGCCGGTTGGGCCGCTGCGGCCTGCGCGGGCGTCGCGGCCGGCCTGATGATGACCAGCCAGATGACCGCTGACCTGCAGGCCGATGCGGTGCTGTACGAGGCCTCCCTGCTGGAGCTGGACGCGCTGGAGGTGCTGGGTTGAACGCTCGGGCCCTGACCATCGCGTTGGCTGTCTCGGTGGCGGTGAATCTGTTCGCCGCAGCGACCGGGGTGACTCTTCTGGTGCAGATGAACCGGCAGGCCGAACGGGCGGCCGATCAGGCCCGTCCGGCGCGCGACATGCCGATCGGGTCTGTCCTGCGCGATCTTGATCCGGACGTGCGCGACCAGGTGCGCGCCAGTCGTCGCCAGTCAGCCCTGGCGGCCCGCCCCGATTTCATGGAAGCCCGCCGCAAGCGGCGAGAGGCCGTCGAACTCGCCGCTTCTGACCGGTTCGACAAGGCCTCCGTTCGGGCCCTTCTGGCCCAGTCCAGGGCGGCGGAACTGCGGGGCCGTGCCCGGCTGGAAGCCGACGCCCTCACCCTGTTGGAGACCCTGGAGCCGGCGGATCGCCGGATCGTCGCCCAGACTCTGAGTGGCCGAGGTCCGCGAGAGCGGAATGGCCGGCGGGGCGCATCAGGACAGGACCTGCGCGGCTGACCCGGGGTCGCCCGTCAGGCTGCTTGCGACTGTTGCTGCTGGGGTGACCGGGGCCGCCGGATGGGCAGGTCGAAGCTGACCGTCGTGCCCTGCCCCGGCTCGCTTTGCATGACCAGTCGCCCGCCGTGCAGCTCGATCAGCGACTTGGTCAGCGCCAGCCCCAGACCCGTGCCTTGGGTGGTCTTGGAGTGCTGGACCTCGACCTGTTCGAAGGGCCGCGCCAGCCGCTGCAGATCCTCGGCGGCGATGCCGATGCCGGTGTCGGTGACCGCCAGCCGGACGCGGTCATCGTCCTCGCGCGACAATGCCACGACGATATGACCACCCTCCGGCGTAAATTTCACGGCGTTCGAGATCAGGTTCAGCACCACCTGTTTCAGGCCGCGGTAGTCCGCCTCGATGTCGGGCAGGTCGGGTGCGTCGACCAGAAGGTTCAATCCGGCTTCCTCGATCCGCCCGCGCATCAGCCGGGCCGCGTCCTCGACGACCTCTTTCACCGACACGGCCTCGTAGTGGAGCGTCAGCTTGCCCGCCTCGATCTTGGCCATGTCGAGGATGTCGTTGATCAGGCTCAACAGATGCTGGCCCGATTTCAGGATGTCGGCGGCATAGCCCTTGTATTTCGCATCACCCAATGGTCCGAACATCTCCCCGGACATGATCTCCGAGAAGCCGTTGATGGCGTTCAGCGGTGTTCGGAGTTCGTGACTCATATTGGCCAGGAATTCGGACTTGGCCTGGTTGGCGGCCTCGGCCCGGGTCATCGCCACTTCGTATTTCCGGGCCAGCAGGGACAGCTTCTCCTCGCGGTCCTCCAGTTCGGCGATAGTGGTGTGCAGTCGCTCCGAGGCGCGCTGGCGCTCGGCCTCCTTCTGCTTGATGGCAGTGATGTCGGCGGCGGTGACCACCGATCCACCGTCGGCCGTGAGACGCTCTACCAGCTGCAGCCAGCGCCCGTCGTGCAGTTCGACCTCCCGCGCGCCCGCCCGGCCGCCGGGCGCGGGTTGGTCCGACTTGATGGCCAGGGCGGCGATCTGGTTCAGGTCCTGTTTGAAGGCGCCTTTGCGCACCACGCCGGCCTCGAACGCAAAGGCGTCCTCAAAGGCCCGGTTGGACAGGATCAGCCGACCCTGCCGGTCGAACAGGACGAAGGCGTCGGACACGCTCTCGATGCCGTCCCGCAGGCGGCTTTCGGCGGCTTGGGCCTGGCCTTTGGCGCGGCGCGCCTCGGTTGTGTCCAGCGCGACGCCCAGCACATTGGTGAAGCCCTCGTCGCCGCGGTCGCCGCGCGCCTGGCCCCGGGCGTCGATCCATCGCGCCCGGCCGTGTTCGTCCGCGACCGGAAAGCTGACGTCGAAGGTCCCGAACGTCTGGGCCTGGCGCAGGGCGTGTTGGACGGTCTCCTGATAGTCCGGGTGAATCCGGGCCATGACCGCTTCGGTCGAAACCGGCCCGCTGGCCTCAAGGCCGATAAGCGCGGCCATATAGTCCGAGACCGTGACCTGGCCGGTCTCCGTATCCCATTCCCAGACCCCGCAGCGCGCCGCCTCCACCGCGCCGCGGAAGCGCCGTTCCGAGGCGGCCCATTCACGACTGATGCCCTGCTGCCGCCGCTGGAGAAACAGCACCAGGGCGAGCGTGAACAGGCCGATGGCGATGGGCGGACCCAGAACCCACAGTTCACTCCAGCCCAGACTGGCCAGCACACCGACGCCGGACAGTTCGGGGCGGGCGATACTGCGCGCGACCAACAGGACATGGGCGGTGATCGCCAGCGCGAGAACCAGCGTGGCGATACGCATCCATGGGGGCGGCCCCTTGTGTCGATCCGACACACGGCGCCCCTCATTGGTTACGCGGCGCTCATTGCCCCGCAAGGCGCTCTCCCCATGGATTCGACGACAACGGACGAAGCTAGGCTGCGTCGCGGATTCCTGTCCACGGCTGGTTCGAAACTCTCAACGGTTTCACGCCGCCTGATGCACCGGAGGGGCGGGCATTTCGACCGAGGGTGGGCCCAGCACGTCGGTGACGGTCTTCAGCAGCGTCTTCGCCTCGCGCGCCAAGGTCTGGATCTCGGGCGGCGCGTCGTCAGGCGCCTCGTCGACGGAGGCCAGCAGGCGCTCCGCGAGGGCCATCAATCGCGGTGCCGCGGCGATCAGCCGGGCCTGGAATTCGATCTGGTCAGGATCCCGGTCGTATTCCGCGCCGGGCACCCGCCAGCCGCCCCAGTCGGCCTTGTCGGTGACCACGACCGGATAGGTGCCGGGGAAGGGGTGATGGGGACAGTCGTCCGCCGTCTGCCACTTGTTGCGGGCGCGCATCAGCCGCCAGTCCTGCTCCGCGCCCGTCGTCGAATCCTCGACCGGCAACAGCAGCTCATTGCCGAGAAACTCGCGGCCAAGACCCACGTCATAGGTGACGCGGACCGGCTCCTCGAATCCCTTGGCCCAAACCGGCTGGACCTTTTCGATCTGGGCCCATGCGCCAACGCATTCGACCCAGACCTTTTGTCCCTTCTGGAACTGTGCGCGCGCCATCGGCGTCTCCCGTATTCGACGGGAAGCCTGCCACGGGCGAATGAACACCCGGTTTGGCGAAAGGGTGAAGCGGGCGTAAACGCCCGGCGCTCAGGCCCGCGAAATGTCTTCCAACGTCGCCCCGGCATGTTTCTCATGCACCTGGGTGGAAAGATCGCCCAGCGAGACCACGCCGACCAGCCGGCCGTTCTTGTCCAGAACGGGCAGGCGACGGATCTGCTTGGACCCCATGGCGTCCAGCACGGATTGAAGGTCGTCGTCCGCGTTGGCGGTATGCGGGTCGCGGGTGATGTATTCGACCACGGGTGCCGAGCAGGCGGCACCGTAGGCGACCGCCCGCACTGTGATGTCCCGGTCGGTGATCGTGCCGATCAGCTGGTCGCCGTCGGCGACGGGCATGAAGCCGAAATCGCCCTCGGCCATGCGGGAGGCCACGGCCTGAAGGGTATCGCCGGGACGGGCGATCTGTACGTCCTTGCTCATCACATCGCGAATTTTCATGGCGGGATCTCCTGCGGTTCAAGCACCACAAACCCGCGTCGTCCGCCGGAGTTCCGGTCGGCGGGTCGCGCGGCGTTTACTTAGCTGACTGTCAGACAACGACACGCTCAGACAAGTGTCAGCCGTCGCATGGTTTTCTCCGTCATCGGTCCGGTGTGGATCGCATCTGAGGACCAAGACCATGAAGATCGCCTTGACCCGGAAGCTTCTGCTTTCCCTCGCGGCGGCGTCGGCGGTCATGATCGCGACCCCGGCCCTGGCCCAGAACTATGAGGCCGAACGCTACGGCTATGGAGTGGACCATCCGTACGACGTCTGGGGTCGTGACATCGACCAGCGCCAGGCCCGACTGATGCAACGCGCCACTCAGCAGGCGTCGAACGGCCGTCTCGGCCAAGGCCAGTACCAGCGACTGCGCGCCAGCTTCGGCCAGTTCAACCGGCTGAAGGCGACCTACCGCCGCCACGGCTACACCCGCGCCGAAGTCAACCACTTAAACACCCTGCTGGAGCACTATCAGGCCCAGCTCGACAACGGTCGCCGCAATCATCGGTGGGACAACCGCGACGACCGCGGTGATCGCGGGGACCGAGACAACCGTGGTCGCCGGGATCGCTACGACGATTGATTGCGACCGATGGACCATGAAGGAGGGCCGCCCCGGCGACGGGGCGGCCTTTCGTTTGTCCCGCGCTGCCGTTAAGCCGCTCGTTCGAACCGGAGAGCGACGATGACGGCGGCGAACGAGGCGAAGGCCATTCTGCAACGGCTCGGCGTCGGCCAGGGTGTCTGGGGCGAGGGCTTGCCGACCCGGTCACCCGTCGACGGATCCAGCCCGGGCCCGCTGGTCGAAAGCGGTGACATTGGCGGCGTCGTCGCCCGCTCCGTCGAGGCCTTCCACGTCTGGAAGCGCGTGCCTGCCCCGCGTCGCGGCGAACTGGTCCGCCTGCTGGGCGACGAGCTGCGCGCGGCCAAGGCTGATCTGGCCCGGCTGGTCACGCTGGAAGCGGGCAAGATCGTCTCCGAAGGCCTCGGCGAGGTGCAGGAGATGATCGACATCTGCGATTTCGCCGTCGGTCTGTCGCGCCAGCTCTACGGGCTGACGCTGGCCAGCGAACGACCCGGCCATCATATGCGCGAGACCTGGCAGCCGCTGGGCCCGGTGCTGGTGATTTCGGCCTTCAACTTCCCGGTCGCGGTCTGGGCCTGGAACGCCTGTCTGGCGCTGGTGTGCGGCGATCCGGTGATCTGGAAGCCGTCCGAGAAGACGCCGCTCACGGCCCTCGCGACCCAGGCCATCTTCGACCGCGCCGTCGCCCGGTTCGGGGAGGCCCCTGAAGGCCTGTCGCAGCTGGTCATCGGCGGTCGCGAAACCGGCGAGGCTCTGACCGCCGATCCGCGCATCGCCCTGGTGTCCGCCACCGGCTCGACCCGGATGGGCCGGGCCGTGGCCCGGACCGTGGCGGCCCGTCTCGGTCGCAGCCTGCTCGAGCTCGGCGGCAACAACGCCATGATCGTGACGCCCAGCGCCGACCTCGACATGGCGGTGCGCGCCATCGCCTTCTCGGCGGTCGGCACCTGCGGACAGCGCTGCACCACCCTGCGCCGGCTGCTGGTCCACGAGAGCGTCGCCGACGGCCTCATCGCGCGGCTCAAGGCGGCATATCAGACCCTGCCCGTCGGTGATCCGCGCGAGGATGGCGTACTGGTCGGCCCGCTGATCGACGAGGCCGCCGCGAACGGTTTCGAGACGGCCCTGGCCCAGGCCGTGGAGCAGGGTGGCAAAATCGTGGTCGGCGGCGATCGGGTGGCGCGAGACGGCGTCTACGTCCGCCCAGCCATCGTCCGCATGCCGGCGCAGAGCGCAGTGGTGCAGCACGAGACCTTCGCCCCAATCCTGTACGTCCTGACCTGGTCCGCCTTCGACGCGGCGGTGGCGATGCAGAACGCCGTGCCCCAAGGTCTGAGCTCGTGCGTCTTCACCGACAGCGTGCGCGAAGCCGAGCAGTTCCTGTCGGCCTGGGGCTCCGATTGCGGCATCGCCAACGTCAACATCGGGCCCTCCGGTGCCGAGATAGGCGGGGCCTTCGGCGGCGAAAAGGACACCGGCGGCGGCCGCGAATCCGGTTCCGACGCGTGGAAGGCCTATATGCGTCGCCAGACCCAGACGGTGAATTTCAGCCGTGACCTGCCGCTGGCACAGGGCGTGAAATTCGAGGTCTGAAGCACCGGTGGGACCCAATACAATTCGTACGACACATGCTCGACAATCGCGGCCGCCATTTCCGCGACATCCGCGACATCCGCGATATCCGCGACAGGGCCCGTCCGATCATCACCCTCTCCCTGTGAAGAGGTTTCTATACGGAGAGGGAGCCGGTATCAGGGTGCCGCCCGTGCTGGCAGACCCCGCGCCGCCCGCACTATCTGCACGAACTCGGCCCGTTCGCCGTAGGGGTCGTCGCCCCGCGCGCCTTGCGCCTGTTCCAGCACGGCGTCCCAGTCGAAGCCGTCGCCCAGCCACGGGTCGCCTCGCAGTCGCTGGCCAAAGGCGGCCACCGCGATGGCCCAGCGCGTGCTCTCCGGCGGCTGGGCCGAAATCCGGTCGCCGGCCGCGTTGGACAGGACCCGTTGCATCAGCCGTGAGTCCCGCTCACCCGGCAGCTTGTAACGGACCTGGATGAAGCCGACCTCTCCGTCCGGATCGCCGCCGCCGACGCCCACGGCCCGGTTGCCCTCATAGCGCCGCTCGCCCATCTGGCTGGGCCCGCCCACCGGCGTGATCTCGTACAGGGCCGTAACCGAGGCCCCCGATCCGACCTCGCCGGCATCGACGCGATCGTTGGCGAAATCGGCCTCGTTCAACAGCCGGGTCTCATAGCCGATCAGCCGGTATTCGCTGACCCGCGCCGGGTTGAACTCGACCTGGATCTTGACGTCGTCGGCGATGGGGAAGGCTCCCCGGTCGAAGGCCGGGCCGAACAGGCGCCGGGCCTCGTTCAGGTCGTCGACATAGGCGGCGGTCCCGTTCCCCGCCTGGGCGATGGTCTGCATCCGCGCGTCCTGGTAGTTGCCGCGCCCGAAGCCGTAGACCGACAGATAGATGCCGGTCCCGCGCTTGGCGGCGACATAGTCCTCCAGCCGCATATTGTCGGTGACGCCGACGTTGAAGTCTCCGTCGGTGAACATCAGGATGCGGTTGACCCGGTCGCGGCCGAAACTGGCCTGGGCCTGATCATAGGCATTGGTCATGCCGGTCGCCCCGGCCGTGCCGCCCGAAGCATAGAGGCTGGCCACGGCGCAGCGCAGCTTCAGCTTCTGGTCGCCCGACGTCGGGGCCAGGCGCGTGCCCGCCCCCTCGGCATAGAAGGTCACCGCCGCCGTATCCTGCGGACGCAGCCGGTCGATGATCAGGTTCATCGATTTCTGCGCCATCGCCAGTTTGTCGGCACTGCCCATCGAGCCGGAGACATCGACCAGGAAGGTCAGGTTCAGCGGACGCCGCTCGGCCTCGGCCAGCTCATAGCCCTGCAGGGCGACATGGACGATCTGCCGCCCCGCCGCCCAGGGCGAGGCCGTTACCGCCGTGGTGATGGCGAACGGCTGGGTCGCCGAGCTCGGCCGGTCATAGGCATAGTCGAAATAGTTGATCAGCTCCTCGACCCGTACCGCATCCACCGGCGGGGCGCGGCCCTCGTCGATGAAACGCCTCACGTTCGAATAGCTGGCGGTGTCGACATCGATCGAGAAGGTCGAGACCGGCTCGTCGGTGACCCGCCGCACCGGGTTCGGCGTGGCGTCGGGATAGCGTTCGGTGTCGAGCGGACCCGTCACCGGGGCGGGTATCCGCGAACCGGTCACGGCGACCCCCTCGACGGTGACGGCACCCGAAGGCGAGGTGGCGATGACCGGGGGGCGCGGCGGCGCGGGTGGCGCTGGTAGAGGCGACGGAGGCGGAGGCGGAGGCGGAGGTGGCGGGGGAGGTGACGGTGGCGGCACCGGCCCGGAATAGGCCGCCGTCGCTCCGGGCGCTGCCCGCTGGACCATCCGGCCGTCGTCGACGCGACGATCTTCCGGCAGGGTGAAGCCGAACGCCCGGCAGGCGGCGGGCGAGACCACGCCGTCCGAAGGCTTGTCAGGGCCCACCGCCCGGCTGTTCTGGGCCATCGCGGGCAGGGGAGCCATCGGCGCGGCCAAGGTCAGGCTGACCAGTCCGACGAGGGCTCGTTTCAAAGGATGTTTCGGCATCGCGCGTCTCCCCTTGTTGTCTGAACACCATGACGCACTGCGGCTTCGGGCAAAACTGTGGCACTCGGCTCTGACGAGGCCTGACGGTCGATGACGGCACAAATGGTGGCGTATCCCCGTCTCTCACCCCAATATCCAGCGACGCCACGGGGGACGCCAATGCACGAGACGACGAGTATGGGCCTCGGCCACGCGGTGGCCCTGCTGGCGGCCATGGTGGTCGCCGCCACCCTGTTCCGCCGCTTTGGCCTCGGGGCCGTGCTCGGCTATCTCGCCGCCGGTGTGCTGATCGGGCCGTCGGTGCTGGGCGTGGTCGACGATCCCGAGTCGGTGCTGCATGTCGCCGAGCTGGGCGTGGTGATGTTCCTGTTCATCATCGGCCTGGAGATGCGGCCTGCGCGCCTGTGGAGCCTGCGACGCGAGATATTCGGTCTTGGTGCCATTCAGGTGGTGGCCTGCGCTCTGCTGTTGACCGGTATCGCCCTGATGGCGGGGCTGGTCTGGTATGCGGCCCTGATCGCCGGCTTCGGCTTCGCCCTCTCATCCACAGCCATCGTCATGCAGTTGCTGGAAGAGCGCAACGAGAACGCCGACCCGCCCGGCCAGCGCGTCGTCTCAATCCTGCTGTTCGAGGACCTGGCCATCGTGCCGCTGCTGGCCCTGGTGGCGGTGCTGGGCGGGGCCTATGGGGCGTCGGTCGATACCGGCCACCCGATCTGGATGACCATCGGCCTGGCCGTCGCCGCTGTGGCGCTGGTC
>JBBQTX010000003.1:0-26587 GCA_038234475.1 Caulobacterales bacterium
GAAGGCTCTGATCCTCTGGTCGGGCGCCCGTTCGCCATCCGGATGCCGTTTGGCTGCAGCGGTCCCCAGCCGGAGCCGCCGGGTCCTGCGGGCGACGGACTGGCTCGCTGGTCGTGGGGGCCGGAGCGGAAGACGATCCAGCTGACCCTGACCCCGGGAGACTGGCTGAACACCGCGCTGATAGCCGGTGCCGCCGGCGGAGCGGACTGGGAGGCTGTCGATGGGTTCTGGGTGCCCCGCCCGTGGCTCGGCAAGGAAGGCTGTTCCTCTGTTCAGGCGGACCCCCTGCAGAGCGGAGAGGTCGCGCCGTCTCCGCAAACCGTCGGGCTGGCCGCCGTGTTCAAGGCCGACGAGTCCCGGGTGGGCCGGCGCAACGGCCGCGCCTACACCTTCACCGTCCGGGCGGACGACGACACCCCCCTTGAGGCACCGGTCGGCGGCTATAGCGCTGTGGTCGAGGGGCGGCTGGCGGCCTTCCCGGGCGGGCGGGCCATCCGGTGCCGCGCCTCCAGCCCCGACCAGCGCCCCGTCTGCATCGCGGCCGTCCAGCTCGACCGGGTCGCTTTCCGGACCGCGGCTGGACAAACCCTCAGCGAGTGGCGCCCGGGCTGATCAGGGCTGAAGCCGGTATCCGCCGGCATCGGTCAAAAGCAGTCGCGTCTGCCCAGGCTCGGGCTCGATCTTCTGGCGCAGGCGATAGATGTGCGTCTCGAGGGTGTGGGTGGTGACCCCGGCGTTGTAGCCCCAGACCTCGGTCAGCAGCTCCTCGCGCGACACAGCCTTGGGCCCGGCGCGGTACAGGTATTTGAGAATACTGGTTTCTTTTTCCGTGAGCCGCACCTTGCGACCCTTGTCGTCGATCAGGACCTTGGCGGCGGGGCGGAATTCATAGGGTCCGATGCGGAAGACGGCATCCTCGGACTGTTCGTGGCTGCGCAGATGGGCGCGGATGCGGGCCAGAAGGACGGCGAAGCGGAACGGCTTGGTGACATAGTCGTTGGCCCCCGAATCGAGCCCCAGGACCGTGTCCGAATCCGACGTCTGGCCCGTCAGCATGATGATCGGGGTGGAGACGCCGTCCTTGCGCAGCAGGCGGCAGGCCTCGCGGCCGTCCATGTCGGGCAGGTCGACGTCCAGCAGGATCAGATCGGCGCGCACCTCGCGGCCCATCCGTACCCCCTCGGCCGCCGTCGCCGCCTGCACAGGCCGAAAGGCCTCGTGCAAGGCAAGCTGCTCGGCCAAGGCCTCTCGCAGGTCGTCGTCGTCGTCGATGATGAGGATAGTCTTGGGTGCGGGCATGTCTGCAAGAATGGCGAGCGTTGCCCGTCTCGCCAAGGGGCTGGCGCGAAGCGGGGCGGTTTTCAGCTAACAGAGACGGTTTCAACCGGCTTTCGTTCCCCGAACAGCGCCGATCCGACCCGCACATGGGTCGCGCCGAAGCGGATAGCGGTCTCCAGATCGTCGCTCATGCCCATCGACAGAACCGCAAGGCCGTGACGGCGGGCGATCTTGCGCAGCAGGGCGAAGTGAATTCCGGCTGCCTCGTTGGGTGGCGGAATGCACATCAGGCCCTCGACGATCAGCCCGGCTGTCCGCGCCCCGGCTATCAGGGTGTCGGCATCGCCGGGCAGGACGCCGGCCTTCTGGGGTTCGGCACCGGTGTTGACCTGAACCAGAACGCGGACCGGGTGCCCGGTCTTGCGGCTCGCGGCGGCCAGAGCCTCGACCAGTCTGGGCCGATCCACGGTTTCGATGACATCGAACAGGGCGACGGCGTCGGCGGCCTTGTTGGTCTGCAGCGGACCAATCAGGCGCAGCTCCAGGCCCGGGACGGCGTCGCGCCGCGCGGCCCAGTGGCCTTGCGCCTCCTGCACCCGGTTCTCGCCGAACACCCGCTGGCCCGTCGCCAGCGCCGCCTCGAGCGCTCCGGGTCCTTGCGTCTTGCTCGCGGCGGTCAGGATCACCGCGCCCGACCGGCGGCCCGCAGCACGGACGGCGTCGTCGATCCGCCGGTGCACGGCCGCGAACCGCGCGGTCAGGGCGCTGGACGGATCGACGGGATCGGGGGAAGAGGTCGTCATGAACCGGTCGGACGCCGAAAGCCTGTGGGAGGTCGCCAGCGTCCTCGCACGCGCCGCCTCCAAAGTCAGCCGGCGCGATGGCCGGCCGGGCCTCAATCTGCCGCCCCTGCTGTTCTTCACCGACCGCGCGCGCACGCCCCGCCCGTGGGAGACGGCGGCGCGCCTGCCCGTCGGCTCGGGCGTGGTCTATCGTCATTTCGGCGCTCCCGACGCCCGTGACACCGCGCGACGCCTGCGCGAGGCGACGCGACGCCGCGATGGACTGCTGCTGATCGGGCTCGACGCCGAACTGGCCGAGGCGGTGGATGCCGACGGCGTCCATCTGCCCGAGCGGGCGCTGGGTCAGGCTGCCCGCTTGGCCGGCACCCGTCCGGACTGGAGAATCACCGGCGCGGTTCACTCCGGCGAGGCGCTCGCCCGTGCCGCCGGTCTCGATGCGGTCGTTCTGTCCCCCGTGTTCCCGACTGGGGGTCCATCATCGGGCCTCGCTCTGGGACTACCGGCTTTTCAAGCCCTGGTGGCGACGGCGGCATGCCCGATCTATGCGCTGGGCGGCATCGATGCCGGTCGCGCTCGGGACCTCGTCGGCTCGGGCGCATGCGGCCTGGCGGGGGTTTCAGCGATCCAGGCGGCGTTCGGTCCGGGCAAAACGTCCGGCTGACGGGGATCAGAAGCGGAAGATCGATTCCAGCCGGAAGCGCGGCGCGGCGCGGCGGTCGGTCTGGGGCGCGCGCGCCGGATCGCTCTCGGGCTCGGCCAGGCCGGCGGAGGCCCCGACCCGAAGGCGCGGATTGACGCGATAATAGGCTCCGGCCTCGACGTCGCCCAGGTTAGTTTCGCGACCCACGGGCTGGCTGAGGTTGAGGTCCAGGCCCCAGCGACCACGCTCGGTGAAACGCAGGCGCGACTGACCCGACGGGGCCGCAGCGGTCCGGGCGCTCTGGGCTTCGGTCAGGGAAACGGCGGGCGGGCGACTGCGAGCGGCCTGGGCCGAAGCGCCGTCGGCGACGGTCAGGAGCGCGAGCCCCCCGACCAGTCCAGCGATGACGGCGCCCGAATTGCGCATTGCCTGCCCTTTACGTCCCGACGGGGGGTCCCGCCGGGATCATTTCAAACACGTAGACACCGCTGGTCATTCCGGTCAACGCAACGTGGCCGTATCGACCCGGTTAACGCGACTCTGGAAGACTCCTGTGGCGCGAGCGTCACGCGAATCCGCCGCAGGGTTCCGGCCAGTGCCCGTTCCCGCACACAAAGCTCAGGCCGCTGAACGACTTCGCCTTGTCATCGCCCCTTTTCGCCGTGTTATAGAGCCTCGCTTCGGCTCGTAACCTTGTTTGGGAGAGCCGTTCCGTGCGCGGACCGGTCCGTCGCACGTCACGATCGAATGGAGAAGTCTCGATGGTGCTGGTTCGCGGCGCAGCGGTCGCCCTTATCGCCTCGGGCCTGATGTTGGGCGGTTGCGGTGGTCTGCCCGGTCTGGGCGGGGGCTCGCGACCGTCGGAGCAGGCCCGGACAGGCATTGGCGTCAACGCCTTTCTGTGGCGCGCCACCCTGGACACCCTCAGCTTCATGCCGCTGTCCAGCGCCGACCCTTGGGGCGGGGTCGTCAACTACGGCTGGTACAGCGATCCGCAGACGCCGAACGAACGCTTCAAGGCCACGGTCTTCATCCTCGACACCCGCCTGCGCGCCGACGCCCTGAATGTCACCGTGACCAAGGAAGTGCTGCGCGATCCGGCCTGCCGCGCCAGCCCGGAGAACGCCGATGCCTCCGGTTGCTGGATCAATGCGCCGGTCGCCGCCCAGACCGAGACCGATCTGGAAAACGCCATCCTGACCAAGGCGCGCCAGCTCAACCTGCAGAACGCCGGCTGATCGCTTCCCACTGACATCCTCCTTCAGGCCTGACTCCTGGGGAGCCGCCTCAAGGACCGCCGTGGCCCGCTACGAGCCCAAGACCGCCGAACCCCGCCAGCAGGCCCGTTGGGATGCGGCCGACGCCTTTCGAACGCCGACCGACGGGACCGGCCGGCCGAAATATTATGTGCTGGAGATGTTCCCCTATCCGTCAGGGGCCATCCACATGGGCCACGCCCGAAACTATGTGATGGGCGATGTGGTGGCCCGCTCGAAGCGGGCCCAGGGCTTCGACGTCCTGCACCCGATGGGCTGGGACGCCTTCGGCCTGCCGGCGGAGAACGCCGCCATCGAGCGCGGCGTCCATCCGGCCGACTGGACCTGGTCCAATATCGCCGCCATGCGCGAGCAGTTGAAACTTCTCGGCCTGTCGCTGGACTGGTCCCGCGAGTTCGCCACCTGCGACCCCGCCTATTACGGGCAACAGCAGGCCTGGTTCCTCGAACTGTTTCGGCGCGGTCTGGTCTATCGCAAGGACGCGGTCGTCAATTGGGATCCGGTCGACAACACCGTGCTGGCCAATGAGCAGGTCGTCGACGGCCGCGGCTGGCGCTCCGGCGCGTTGGTCGAAAAGCGCAAGTTGAACCAGTGGTTCCTGCGTATCACCGACTATGCCGACGATCTGATCGAGGGGCTGAAGGAACTGGAAGGCCGCTGGCCCGACAAGGTCCGGCTGATGCAGGAGACCTGGATCGGCCGGTCAAAGGGCCTGCAGATGACATGGGCGTGGGCTGGAGGCGGGCCCTCCGCCGCGCCGGACGGTCTGGACATCTATACCACCCGCCCCGACACCCTGTTCGGTGCCAGCTTCATGGGCATCTCCCCCGATCATCCCATCGCTCTCGCCCTCGCGGGGACCGATCCGGCGGCGGCGGCCTTCGTGGCCGAATGCCGCAAGGGCGGCTCGACCCAGGCCGAGATTGAACAGGCTGAAAAGATCGGCTTCGACACCGGGCTGAAAGTCCTCCATCCGTTCGATGGCCGCGAGGTCTCCGTCTGGATCGCCAACTTCATCCTGTCGGAATATGGCACCGGGGCGATCTTCGGATGCCCCGCCCACGACCAGCGCGACCTCGACTTCGCCCGCAAATACGACCTTCCCGTTATCCCGGTGGTGAGACCTGACGGCGTGGCTGATAATTTCGGCGTGGAAACCGAAGCTTACATCGGTCCGGGACGGATATTTCACTCCGGCTTCCTCGATGGTCTGGAGATCGAACCAGCCAAGGCCGCTGCCATCGCCCGCATCGAGGCTACCGGTCAGGGCCAGGGCGCGACCATCTATCGTCTGCGCGACTGGGGCGTCAGCCGCCAGCGGTACTGGGGATGTCCCATTCCCGTGATACACTGCACCGCCTGCGGACCGGTGCCGGTCCCGTCGAATCAGCTGCCGGTCGAGCTTCCGCGCGACGTGACGTTCGACGCCCCCGGCAACCCGCTGGACCGCCACCCGAGCTGGAAGCATGTCGCCTGTCCGACCTGCGGCGGACCGGCGGTGCGCGAGACCGACACCCTCGATACCTTCGTCGATTCCAGCTGGTATTTCGCCCGCTTCACCGACCCGACCGCGCCCGGGCCGATCAACCGCGCCGCCGCCGACAAATGGCTGCCGGTCGACCAATATATCGGCGGAGTCGAACACGCCGTGCTGCACCTGCTCTATGCCCGGTTCATCAGCCGCGCGTTGAGCGACGCCGGGCTGATGAATGTGCGCGAGCCGTTCGCCGGCCTGTTCACCCAGGGCATGGTTGTCCACGAGACCTACAAGTCGCGCAACGGCAACTGGCTGCTTCCGTCAGAGGTGGAGAAGCGCGGCGGGGTCTGGGTCGATATCGAACTGGGCCAACCGGTTGAGGTCGGGGGTATCGAAAAGATGTCCAAGTCCAAAAAAAACGTCGTCGCCCCGCAGGAGATCGTCGAAGCCTATGGTGTCGACGCCGGTCGTCTGTTCGTCCTGTCCGACAGCCCGCCCGAGCGCGATGTGCAGTGGACTGCGGGCGGCGTCGAGGGTGCCAGCCGCTTCGTCCAGCGGGTCTGGGCCGAGGTCGATGGCTTCGATCCCGCCGCCCCGGCCGATGCGGCGGCTGACGCGGCGCTGATCCGGGAGACCCACAAGGCCATCAAGTCCGTGTCGGAGGGCGTGGCCGGTTTCCGCTTCAACTCCGCCATCGCCAAACTCTACGCCTTTGTCGCCATGGTGCGGGACCACCCCAACGCCGGTGGCGGGGCACGGCGCGAGGCCCTGTCCGCCCTGGTGCGCCTGATCGCCCCCTTCACGCCCCATCTGGCCGAGGAATGCTGGACGCGGCTGGGCGAAGAGGGGATGGTGTTGGACGCGCCTTGGCCGGAATACGACCCGGCGCTGGCGGCCGACGACGAAGTGACCCTGCCCATTCAGGTCAACGGCAAGCGGCGCGGCGAAATCCGCGTGGCCCGGGGTCTGGAGCCGGCCGAGGTCGAGGCGGTCGTCATGGCCGACGCGGACGTGCGGGCAAGGCTGGAAGGTCAGACGGTGAGGAAAATCGTGGTGGTCAAGGATCGCATCGTCAATCTGGTGGTCGGCTGATGCGCGCCGTCGCCGTCGCCATGGGTTTCGTGGCCCTGACCTTGGCCGGGTGCGGCTTCACCCCACTCTACGGCGCCGCCGGCGTCGGCTCGTCCCTGTCGCGCATCGCCGTCACGACCCAGGATGATCGGCTCGGCTATCGCGTGCGTGAGCAGCTGGAAGACGCGCTGGGCCACAGCGGCGGTCAGGCCCCCCTGTGGCGGCTGCAGGCGACGATGGAACAGTCGCGCCGCCCGCTGGGCCGCCGCATCGACGACACCGCCGCCCGCTATGAACTGACCGTGCGCGGCGCCTGGACCCTGACTCCAGTCAACGGCGGCCCTCCGCTGTCGGGCGTCGAGACCGTCACCACCACCTATTCCGCCGCCGATCAGCCCTATGCCGCCATCGCCGCCCAGCAGGACAGCGAGGAGCGCGCCGCCGCCGAACTGGCCCGGCTGATCCGGCTGGACGTGATGCGGGGCCTGTCCGACCGGTGATCCTGGCCAAGCGCCCAGAGGTCGAGCGCTTTCTGAAATCGCCGGACCGGGGCGTGCGCGCCGCCGTCATCCACGGCAAGGACCGCTCGGGCGTGGCGGAACGGGCCGATGTCCTGTGCCGCGCCGTCACGCCCGACCTGAACGATCCCTTCAACGTCACCTTCCTGACCGATTCCGACATCGACGGCGACGAAGGGCGGCTGGAAGAGGCCCTGACCGCCCTGTCCATGATAGGAGGCCGCCGGCTCGTGCGCATACGGCTGGGATCGGACAAGGCCTCGATCGACAAGATGCTGGCCGCCGCGCTCAAGACACACGCCGACGGAGGCTACAACCCTGACGCCATGCTGGTCATCGAGGCCGGCGCTTTGGGCCGGGATTCCGCGCTGCGCAAGGCTGCCGAAGCCTCGACCGCCGCCGCCGGCATCGCCTGTTATGAGGACGAAACCGGTGATGTCGCCCGGATGACGCGCGAGGCGCTGGCGGCGGACAAGGTCGGCCTGACGGGCGACGCCCTTGACCGGTTCGTGAGCCGCCTGCCCCGCGAGCGCGGACTGATGCGGCAGGAGATCGAACGGCTGGCCCTCTATATCGGTCCCGGGTCGGGCCGCACGCTCGATGTCGACGAGCTGGAATCCCATCTCGGAGTCGAGCCGGACGCCTCGCTGCAGGATGCGGCCTTGCAAGCCTTCGGCGGTCGCCCGGCCCCGGCCCAGTCCGGTCTGCGGCGGGCCTTGGCCGAGGGAGAATCGCCCGTCATGGCGGTGCGGCAGGCCTCGATCCATCTCGGCAAGCTGCGCCGGATCTCCGTGCTTCAGGCCAATGGCGCCGGCGCCAAGGAGGCGGCCAAGGCCGCCGGCGTGTTCTGGAAACAGGAGGCCGAAATGCTGCGTCAGGCGCGCAGCTGGCGGCTGGAGGACCTCGATCGCGTGTTGGACAGCGTCAATGCCGCCGACATCGCCACCAAGACCACGGGTTCGCCCGACCAGCTGATCGCCGAGCGGCTGCTGCTGGAGATTTCGGCACGGGCGCGGAGATTGGGGCTCTAACCCCGCTTGGATGCCTTGCGGAAGGCCGGCTTGGCCAAGGCCGCGCTCTTGGCGGCCACCGCACGTTCCTCGGCGCGGCCCCCGCCGAGGCCCGCATGGGCCGGGGCGGCCCCGCGCTTGGCGGCGAGCGCCTTCTTCATCGCGTCGGCGGTCGGATTCGAGGGTTTGTCGATCATCGCATCAGTGTAGCACGGATACGGCGTCAGCCCCGCATCAGGCGGCGGCAAAGATCGTCCAACTGTTCCAGCGTGCCGTAGCGGATGGTCAGTTCGCCCTTGCCGCCGCGATCCGACAGCTGGACCTTCAGCCCCAGGGCGTCGGCCAGGTCCTGCTCCAGCGCCGCCCCGTCCGCCGAACCGCCGCTGTCAGCCGCTGTTGGGCGGGGTTTGCGGGGTTTGACGCCGTCTGCGATCCGCCGCACCAGAGCCTCGGTCTGACGCACGTTGAGGCCGTCCATATAGACCTGATCCGCCAGATCGCCGGGATCGGGCGCCGTGATCAGGGCCCGGGCATGGCCTGCGGACAGCTTGCCCTCGCGGACGTAGAACAGCACCCGTTCGGGCAGCTGTAGCAGGCGCAGGGTATTGGCCACGTGGCTGCGGCTCTTGCCGACCACGCCTGCCACCGCGTCCTGGGTCCGACCGAACCGCTCCATCAGCTGGGCATAGGCCTCGGCCTCTTCCAGCGGATTGAGATCGGACCGCTGGACGTTCTCGATGATGGCGACCTCGAGGACGGCGACGTCATCCATCTCGTGGACGATCACCGGAACCTGGGTCAGGCGCGCCTGCTGGGCCGCGCGCCAGCGCCGCTCACCGGCAATGATCTGCCAGACCCCGTCCTCGCCGGGCTGGCTGCGGACGAGGATGGGCTGCAGCACCACCTTGTCGCGGATCGAGGCCGCCAGTTCGTCGAGGTCGTCCTTGTTGAAGGTCTTGCGCGGCTGGTCCGGATTGGCCTTCAGGCTCTCGATCGGAGCCATGCGGACGCCAGCGGGCGCCGGGCCGCCGTCGACCGGCGCGCTCTCGGCCACCTGTTCTCCCAGAAGGGCGGAAAGTCCCCGGCCAAGACCGCGCTGTCGTTCACTCAAGTGCTTGTTTCCATTATGCTAGTGATTGGCTCATGCCGCCTGGAGCCGACGGGTCTTTTCGCGCGCCACCACTTCGCGCGCGAGGCGCAGATAGGCCTGGCTGCCGGAGCATTTCAGGTCATAGATCAGCGCCGGCTTGCCGAAGGACGGGGCTTCCGCCACGCGCACATTGCGCGGAATCACAGCGTCATACACCTTGTCGCCGAAATGGGCGCGCACGTCGGCGGCGACCTGCCCCGACAGGGTGCTGCGTCGGTCGTACATGGTCAGCACCAGCCCCTGGATCTCAAGGGTCGGATTCAGGCTCTGCCGGACCATCTCTATGGTCTTCATCAACTGGGTCAGGCCTTCGAGGGCGAAGAACTCGCATTGCAGCGGCACCAGCACGGCGTCCGCCGCGGCCATGGCGTTCAACGTCAGCAGGTTCAGCGACGGGGGGCAGTCGATCAGCACATAGTCATACCGGGTCTGACCCTCGCCGCCGTGGGCGGTCAGGGCGTCCCTGAGCCGGAACGAGCGACGGTCGGCCTGGCTGAGTTCGATCTCGACCCCCGACATGTCGGCGTCGGCCGGGATGATATCCAGTCCGGGGACGGTGGTCGCGACAGCCGCCTCGTCCACGGCGCGGCCATCGACGATCACATCATAGATGGTCACCCGCCGTGTTTCACGTGGAACACCCAGACCGGTGGACGCATTGCCCTGCGGATCCATGTCGACGATCAACACCTTCTCGCCGAGCGCCGCGAGCGCCGTGCCGAGGTTGATCGCCGTCGTGGTCTTGCCGACACCGCCCTTCTGGTTGGATACGGCTAGGACGCGCGTCTTACCGGTTCTGGACACGACGGAGACTCCGGACGGAAATGATACGACCGCGCGGGTCGCTGCGTGAGATCGAGAGGGCGCTGTCGAACTGCCAGACCTTGCGGGCCTCGATCAACTCAGCCTCGGCCTTTTCCCCCTTGAGAAACAGCCCCTGAGCGCCACGCTGGAGATAAGGCTGTGCATAGCCCAGAAGTCGCTCCATCGGGGCCAGGGCTCGGGCCGTGACGACGTCGACGGTGATTCGCTGTTCCTCGGCCCGACCGTTGACCACCGTGGCCCGCAACGACAGTGCGTCAACGACTTCCTGAAGAAAGCGGCACCGTTTGCCGAGGCTGTCGACCAGCCAGACGTGGCTGGCGGGTTGGGTCTTCAGGAGAATGGCCAGCACCACGCCGGGAAAGCCGGCGCCGGCCCCCAGATCGGCCCAGGTCAGGGCGGACGGGGCGAGTTCCAGCAGCTGGGCGGAATCGCGCACGTGTCGGTTCCAGACATCCGGCAGACTGTCGGCCCCCACCAGATTCATCACCGCATTGGCCTCGATCAGCCGCGCGGTGAAGGCATCCAGGTCGGCCATCTGCGCCACCGTCGCACCGCTCTCCGTCTGGAATGCAGCCGCGTCATAGGCAATCACGCCACGACCCGCGGCTTCTTCACATATGACAGGAGGGCGGTCAGCGCGCCTGGCGTCATACCCTCGATCCGACCGGCCTGACCGAGGGTTCGGGGCTGGATCAGAGCCAGTTTCTCACGGACCTCATGCGACAAACCGCCGATGGCGGCATAGTCGAGGCAGGTTGGGATCGCGAGTTCCTCCTCGCGGCGCAAGGCCGCCGCGTCGGCGGCCTGCCGATCCAGATAACCCGCATAGCCGGCGTCGATCTCGACGTGGTCCCGTACCTGGGACGTCCAGCCGACGATTTCCGGATGCGCGCTCTCGAAGAACGTCAGATCAACGCCGGGGAAGGACAGCAGATCGCGGATTGATCGCCGCTGACCGTCGGCATTGACGTGGATTCCGAGCCTGGCAGCTTCGCCGGGCGTATAGCGATTGTCACGCACGAGGGCCGTCGCGGCGCGGATCGCTATCGCCTTGGTTTCGAACGCCGCGCGCCGTTCAGCCGAGACGATACCGGCCGCGATCGCCAGCGGGGTCAACCGTTGATCCGCGTTGTCGGCCCGGAGCGTCAACCGATACTCGGCCCGGCTGGTGAACATCCGGTAGGGCTCGGTCACACCGCGCGTGACCAGGTCGTCGATCATCACCCCGATATAGGCCTGGTCTCGTCCCAGCACGATCGAAGCCGCCCCGCCCGCTGCCCGCGCAGCGTTCAGCCCGGCGATCAATCCTTGAGCGCCCGCCTCCTCATAGCCAGTGGTGCCGTTGATCTGGCCGGCCAGATAGAGGCCGGGCCGCTTCTTGACCTCCAGCGCCGATGTCAGCTCGCGCGGGTCGACGTAGTCATACTCGATGGCATAGCCGAAGCGGAAAACCTCGACCGATTCCAGCCCGCAGATAGTGCGCAGGAAGGCCATCTGGGTGCCGTCGGAAACCGAGGTTGAAATACCGTTCGGGTAGACGGTGGGATCGTCCAGGCCTTCGGGTTCGAGGAAGATCTGGTGCGACGCCTTGTCGGCGAAACGCACCACCTTGTCCTCGATCGACGGACAATAGCGCGGCCCCCGGCCCGACAGATGGCCGCCGTAGACGGCGCTCTCGCCGAGGTTTTCAGCGATGATCCGATGCGTTGTCTCATTGGTGTGGGTTATGCCGCAGGCGATCTGAGGGACGTCGATCCGGTCAGTCAGAAAGCTGAAAGGGACGGGTTGGGCGTCGGCGGCCTGCATCTCGAGCCGGTCCCAGGCGATGGTGCGCCCGTCCAGTCGCGCCGGGGTGCCGGTCTTGAGCCGTCCCATCCGCAGTCCGGCTCCATAGAGGTCGGCGGCCATGCCGGTCGAGGGTGCTTCCCCATGTCGGCCGGCCGGGATGCGCTGGTCGCCCTTGTAGATGACCCCGTTCAGGAAGGTGCCGGTGGTCAGGACCACGGCGGCGGCCTGGATGACGCGACCGTCACCGGTCACTACGCCGACGACCCGGTCGCCGGACAGGACCAGTCGCTCCGCCGTCGCCTCCATCAGGATCAGGTTTGGCGTTCGGGCGATCTCTGCCTGCATCGCCTCACGGTAGAGCCGGCGGTCGATCTGGCTGCGGGGACCGCGCACGGCCGCGCCACGGGATCGATTCAGCATCCGGAACTGGATGCCGGACCGGTCGGCCATCCGCCCCATCAGGCCATCCATGGCATCGATTTCGCGGACCAGATGGCCCTTGCCGAGACCGCCGATGGCCGGATTACAGGACATCTCGCCGATGGTCTCCAGCGACTGGGTGAGTAGGACGGTGGTAGCACCGGCGCGTGCAGACGCGGCCGCAGCCTCACAGCCGGCATGTCCGCCGCCGATGACGATGACATCAAACGATTCCATGGGCCGGGACATAGGGGAAATGAGCCGTCGCCGCTACCAGCCCGGTCCGGTTGTTTCACGTGAAACGGCCTATTTGCCGATACAGAAGGTCGAGAAGACCTCGCCCAAAACGTCCTCAACCCCGATCGCGCCGGTTACCCGGCCGAGCGCATCGGCCGCGCGAGCCAGATCGGCAGCAGCCATCTCGGGCGCCGTGTCGAGCGCCGCACGGGCCGCTCCGACCGCCGCAAACGCTTCGGCCAACCGCCGCCGATGCCGCTCCCGCGTCACGGACGGAAAATCGGAGCCGGACAGGTCGGCCGCAAGACGGGCAGAGATCCAGTCCCGGACGGCGTCCAGACCAGTTCCGGTGAACGCGCTCACAGCCAGCGTAGCAGGCCCGTCGACGGCACCGGCCAAGCCGAGATCAGCCTTGGTCCAAACGACGAGGTCGCTGGTCCTGACCAAGGGCTCCACAAGGCCCTCCGGCTCGCCCGGCGCCCGGACCCATATTCGCAGTTCGGCGTCTTCCGCTCGCTGGCGCGCTCGCCGGACGCCCTCGATCTCAACCAGGTCATCGCTGTCACGCAGTCCCGCTGTATCGGACAGGGTCACGGCATAGCCGCCAACGACCAGATCGGCGTCGAGAATATCCCGGGTGGTGCCGGCAATTGCGGTGACGATGGCGGCGTCTCGTGCGATCAGGGCATTGAACAACGACGATTTGCCGGCATTGGTCTCGCCGATCAGGACGATACGATAGCCGGAGCGGACTCGCTCGCCCCGTTGGGCGTCGGCGAGCGCAGCGCGCAGGTCATCGATCAGGCCGTCCAGAACTGGTCCGGCTGCCAGAGCGAGATTATCGGGGACGTCCTCATCGGGGAAGTCGATCTCCGCCTCGACCAGGGCCATGGCGGTCAGGAGATCACGACGGAACCCGGCATAAGTCCGGCCCAGCGCGCCGTCCAGTTGGCCAAGGGCCTGTGCCGCTTGGGCAGCCGTCTCGGCGTCGATCAGGTCGGCCACCGCCTCGGCCTGGGTCAGATCCATCCTGCCGTTCTCGAAGGCCCGCCGGGTGAACTCGCCCGGCTCGGCCGGACGTAGTCCGAGGGCGATCAGCGCCCGGCTGGCGGCCTCGACGACCGCCCGACCGCCGTGGAGATGCAGCTCGGCGCAATTCTCGCCGGTGTAGCTGTTGGGTGCCGGGAAGCGCAGGACGAGGGCCTGATCGACCGGCTGGGCTTCGTGGGTCAGGGTCCGCAGGGCGGCGAGGCGCGGCTTGAGGCCGCCCGCGCCAAGGGCGGTCAGGGCCGCGTCGGTCGCGGGGCCGGACAGGCGGATGATGGCGATGGCCCCCCTGCCCGGCGGCGTGGCGAGGGCGAAGATGGTGTCGTCGGTCATCGGGAGTCTCCTCCCCAATCCATAAGAAGGTGGCGCGCCGCGCTCGCGGCGTGACGGAGAGGTCTGCCGGTGGCGAATGCCGAAAGCACCCCTCCACCGCTTCGCGGCCCCCCTCCCCATTTCACGGGGAGGAGACGTGGCGTCACGGCTTGGTCGACCCGCTCACGGCTGTTTCCATCAACCGCCGAAACTGATCCTGGGCCTGGACGCCGAAGCTGGTCCAGGATTTCATCAGCTCGTCGGGCTGCATGGCAGTGATGTTCTCGTCCAAGCGGCGCTTCATTTCGCCGACCAGATGATCGTTCAGCGGCTCGACATTGGGCAGGCCGAGGAAGGCTCGCGCCTCGGCTGGTTCGCATTCGATCTCGATATTGACCTTCATCGTGCAGCTCCATGTTTCACGTGAAACAGCGTCGCCGCTGTTCAGGTGTTCATCGACTGGAAGAAGTCTGCATTGTTCTTGGACTGACGCAGCTTGTCGATCAGGAATTCGATCGCGTCCTGCGGCCCCATCGGATTGAGGATGCGGCGCAGGACATAGGTCTTGGCCAACTGGTCCTTGGGCGTGGTCAGTTCTTCCTTGCGGGTGCCGGACTTGAGAACGTCGATGGCCGGGAAGATGCGCTTGTCGGCGACCTTGCGGTCCAGCACGATCTCGGAGTTGCCGGTGCCCTTGAACTCCTCGAAGATGACCTCGTCCATGCGAGACCCTGTGTCGATCAGGGCTGTGGCGATGATGGTCAGCGACCCGCCCTGCTCCACATTTCGCGCGGCACCGAAGAAGCGTTTCGGCCGCTGCAGGGCATTGGCGTCGACACCGCCGGTCAGGACCTTGCCAGACGACGGTACGGTGGCGTTGTAGGCGCGGCCGAGACGGGTAATCGAGTCGAGAAGGATGACCACATCGCGCTTGTGCTCGACCAGTCGTTTGGCTTTTTCGATGACCATTTCCGCGACCGCGACGTGGCGTGTCGCCGGCTCGTCGAAGGTCGAGGCGATGACCTCCCCCTTCACGGTCCGCTGCATGTCGGTGACTTCTTCAGGCCGTTCGTCGATCAACAGGACGATCAGGAAGACCTCGGGATGGTTTCGCTCGATCGACTTCGCGATATTCTGCAGCATTACCGTCTTGCCGACCCGCGGCGGGGCCACGATCAGACAGCGCTGGCCCTTGCCGAGCGGAGCCACGATGTCGATGACCCGGCCCGAGCGGTCCTTCAGCGTCGGGTCCTGGATTTCCATATGCAGCCGCTCTTCCGGATAGAGCGGGGTCAGGTTGTCGAACAGAACCTTGGTCTTGACCGTCTCCGGATCCTCGAAATTGATCGAATCGACCTTGAGCAGGGCGAAATAGCGCTCGCCCTCGCGTGGGCCGCGCACGGCGCCGTGGATGGTGTCGCCCGAGCGCAGGCCGAAGCGGCGAATCTGCGACGGCGAGACGTAAACATCGTCCGGCCCCGGAAGATAATTGGCGTCCGGGCTGCGCAGGAAACCGAAGCCGTCGGGCAGGATTTCCAGCACGCCGTCAGCGATGATCTCCACCTCCTCGTCGGCCAGGGCCTTCAGGATGGCGAAGAGCAGGTCCTGTTTGCGCAGATTGCCGGCGTTCTCGATCTCGAGACTTTCGGCGAAGGCGACCAGGTCTTCCGGAGTCTTCTCGTTCAGCTCCTGCAGGGTGATCCGGCCATTGGGAACGATCGGCTCGCCATCGTCCTCGTCGTCGCCGGACTCCTGATCGACCATGGGCAGGTCGGCGGCGGCCATTTCGTTGCCGACTTCGGGCGCATCGGCGTCGGGCGTCGCTTCGGTCTCGGGCGTGTCGGTCATGGCGTGCGATCAAAAGCATCGCCGCGTGACGGGGCGTCGCGCGGGCGGGAAAGTCTGGCGATGTCTGGCCTTGCGGCCGGGTGGAAGGGCGGCGGGTCGTCCCGGCGAGATCGGCGGGCGCCGCGAAGAGAGGGACCGCCCCAGACTCCTGCAGGGCGGCTCGCGTTGAGCGAAACCACGCGGGACCCGTCAGGTCAAGCGTGAGCGTTCAGCTCAGGGTCCATTCCGTCGTCACGGACAGGACGGCGATGATGGCGAGCAGGAACGGAATCTCGTTGGTCATGCGCCAGAACCGGCCGCTGCGGACCGAGGTTCCGGCCTGGATGCGCCGGAACTCGCCGGCGAGGAAGCCGTGCCAACCGCTTATCGCCACGACCGCCAACAGCTTCAAGGCCATCCACGGCCGGGCAAGGAAACTCCAGCCTTCGCCGTAATCGTAGATGTGAATGCCGATCAGCCATACGCCGAAAACCCAGGCCGCCACCATGGCGGGATTGATGATGATCTTCAGTAGTCTGTGCTGCCACGTCCGCAGCAGGCCGCGCATCTCCGACCGCAGCGGCTCGGCCTTGTCGGCCTGTTCGGCGTCATAGGCATACAGCCGCGGCAGGAACAGCAGGCCGGCCATCCAGGCGATGACTGCCAGGATGTGCAGGCCGCGCAAGATCTCGAATGTCATGCCGCCCTCCGCTCGCACTGACGCGGGCAGGCTTTCCAGTCGGCCCGGCACCCGGGCCCGAAAGGCGCGGCACCCGTCCGCGACAGGGACCCGACCGCCGCGTCCGCGAGGGTTTCGATGAACAGAGGCGCGACGCCCGCCGCCGGCACCCTCAGCCAGGGCGAAACGCCGAGTTCGTGCGCCAGTTCGGCTTTTTCGATGTCCAGTTCGACCAGGGTCTCGTTGTGTTCCGAAACGAACGCGACCGGCGAGACCACGACTCCGACCCCGTCCCTGGCGGCCTGCTCGATGGCGTCGGGCGTCGACGGACCCAGCCATTTCATCGGCCCGACCCGGCTCTGGTAGCAGAGGTCCCAGTCAGAGCCGCGCGCGACCAGACCGGCCCGGGCGGCGATGGCCGCGCAGGTCGTTTCGATCTGCTCCTGATACGGATCGCCCTTCTTCGCCACCAGACTTTCGGGAATACCGTGCGCCGAGAACAGCACCCGCACCTGACGGCCTGCGGCCTCGTCCAATTTCGCCCGCACCGCCGCCGCCTGGGTCTCGATCCAGCCCGGCGCCTGCGGATAGCAGCAGACCGACCGGCTGAGACCGGGACCGGCGTAAACCTCGGCCCAGCGCTTGAGCGAGGACTGGGTCGTCGTGGTCGAGAACTGGGGATACAGCGGCAACAGCACGATCTGGTCCGGCCCGAAGGCGGCCACCTCGGCCGCAGCGGCTTCACTCAGCGGGGCCCAATATCGCATGGCCACAAAGGTGCGCACCGTGTCGCCGGGCAACCGTTCGCCCAGCACCGCCTCCAGCGCCGCCGCCTGTTTGCGGGTTTCCGGCAGCAGGGGAGAGCCCCCGCCCATCAGGGCGTAATTGGCCTGGGCGCTCTTCTCGCGGCGGCTGGAGATCAGGCCGGCCAACAGGGTCCGGAAGGGATTGGGCAGGCCGATGATCGCCGGGTCGTTGAACAGATTGAACAGGAATGGACGGACCGATGCCTGGTCGTCCGGCCCGCCGAGATTGAACAGCACCACCGCGATGCGGCGACCCCGGCCGTCTTGCCCTCCCCCCGCCGCGTTCATTGGGCGCCGATCCGCTTCAGCACCCGTTCGACGTGGGCGATAGGCACGTCCGGCAGGATTCCGTGGCCGAGGTTGAAAATCCACGGTCCCACGCTCCAGGCCTCCAGCAGCTGGTCGACCCGGCGGTCCAGCATGGGCCCGCCTGCGCGCAGCAGCAGAGGGTCCAGCGCGCCCTGGATGGGCTTGATCGCCTGGACGCGGCGACCGACCTCGAGCGGGCAGGCCGTATCCAGCGCGACCGCCTGGACGTCGCATTCGGCGGCGTATCGTTCCGCCAGCGCCGCCGATCCTCTCGGGAACCCGATCAGAGGCACGGTGACGCCCAGCTCTCGCACCCGACGCACCAGCTTCTGGTGGGGGTTGAGGACCAGACGCTCGAACAGATCGTCGGGCAGGCCCTCAGCCCAGCTCTCGAAAATCTTCAGCACCTGGGCTCCGGCGTCGGCCTGCATTTTCAGATAGTGGGCCGTGGCCTCGACGAGGATGTCCAGCAGGGCGGCGACCTTGCCGGGTTCCGCATAGGCGTAGGTTCGGGCCTGGGCCCGCTCGCCCTTGCCGATTGTCCGGGCCTCGCCGTCCAGCATATAGGTCGCGACGGTCCAGGGCGCGCCCGCGAAGCCGATCAGGGCGCGGTCCGGCTCCAACCGGCCGCGCACCAGTGACAGGGTCTCTCCGACCTGTCTCAGGGCTTCGCCCGCACCTTCGGCGAGGTCACGCATGGCTTCGATCGGCGGCAGGGCACCGAGCCGGGGACCCTCCCCGGCCTCGAACCAGACCTCCTGGCCCAGGGCGCGCGGAATCAGCAGGATGTCGGCGAAGACGATGGCGGCGTCAAAGCCGAAACGCCGCATCGGTTGCAGCGTCGCCTCGGCCGCCTTGTCCGGATCAAGGCAGAAGGCGATGAAGTCGGGGGTCGTCGCCCTCAAGGCCCGGTACTCGGGCAGGTAGCGCCCGGCCTGACGCATGAACCAGACCGGAGGCCGGGCGGTTGTCTCGCCGGCCAGAACCTTGAGCAGCAGGGGCGTATCGGGGGAAGCGGTCATCTGACCCTGGTCCTACCGGCCCGGGCGGTCACGCTCAAGCCCGGCCCGTGTCGCACCCCTCCAATCCTTATCAAGAAAGATTCGAAGGCTTTGGAGGAAGACGGCAGGGCGGTGGAGGACGGGGACAACAGTCCTGAACGAGCCGGGTCCGGACGGGTTTTCCGCAATCTGTCGCCTGAGGCCGACGACTGTCAGCGGGGGTGTGTGAGAGCGGGGATAAGTCTTAACGAGACCTTAACCTCCCGGGCTCCGAAGGACTTGCTTCCCCGCCAAGCTCTGGGGGTCGTTAAGACCTTGTTAAGGATATCCACATGCGAACAGTCGCGCGACGGGACCCGGGGGACGACCCTGCCCGGGTTTACCGACTCGCTCCACCCCTATCCCCGCTCGCCGCCCGGTCCCGGCCCCGCTATAGCAAAGCGTGCCCAGGTCGCGCCGTTCGGCGCCCCGCCCCGTCCACAGGAGTCTCGCCGTTATGGACAGCCGACGATGACCCCGGGCCGCGGTTCCGGCCCGACGCGCCTGGCCACCTATTTCCACGTCCACCTGATCTCGGATTCGACCGGGGAGACCCTGAACGCCATGGCCAAGGCCGTGGTCGCCCGGTTCGATGGCGTGATTCCGATCGAGCACATCTATGCCTTGGTCCGCTCGGACAAGCAGATGGAGCGGGTCCTGGAGGAGGCGGCGGCCTCGCCGGGCGTGGTGCTCCATACCCTCGTCGATCGCGAGTTGCGCGAACAGCTGGAAGAAGGCTGCCGCAAGCTGGACATGCCGCAGATCGCGGCGCTCGACCCGCTGGTCGGGGCCCTGTCACGTTATCTGGGCGCGGCCCTGTCGACCCGGGTGGGGGCCCAGCACGCGCTGGACACCGACTATTTCAACCGCATCGCCGCTCTTGACTACGCCATGGCCCACGACGACGGCCAGGGCACGACCGAGCAGCTGGAGAGCGCCGATGTGGTGCTGTGCGGGGTCAGCCGGACGTCGAAGACCCCGACCTGCATCTATCTGGCACACCGCGGTGTGCGGGCCGCCAATGTCCCGCTGGTGCCGGGCCAGGAGGACGGCGAGCGGCTGGTCGGGTTGAAGGCACCGCTGATCGTGGGTCTGACGGTGTCGCCGGACCGGCTGGTGCAGATACGCAAGAACCGGCTGGACGGGCTGAACGCCAACCGGGCCTCGACCTATGTCGACCATGACGCCGTACGCGACGAAACGGTCAAGGCCCGCCGGGCCTTCGAGCGCCGGGGCTGGCCCGTCATCGACGTGACCCGTCGGTCGATCGAGGAGACGGCCGCAGCGGTGATCAACCTGCTGAACGAGCGGCGGACCCGACGGCTGGGAGCCAGCTGGTGAGCGGTGCCTTCTCCGGAGAGCGGTTGATCCTGGCCTCGGCCAGCCGGGCGCGTCGCGAAATCCTGGCGGCTGCGGGCGTGCCCTTCGTGGCGCAGGCCGCCGACGTCGATGAGGACGGCGTCAAGGCCAGTCACGATCCGGGTGACGCGGCCGGACTGGCGCGCGAACTGGCGGGGGTCAAGGCCTTGGCCGTGTCGAGGCATGACGCCGAGGCCTGGGTGCTGGGGGCCGACCAGACGCTGTCGTTCGACGGCGGCCTGGTATCGAAGGCACGGTCGATGGAGGAGGCGAGAACCCGTCTCACGACCATGCGCGGCCGGGACCACCAGCTGCATTCCGGCGCGGCATTGGCGCGCAACGGCCAGATCGTCTGGTCGGGCGTCGATACGGCGACGCTGACGATGCGAGCCTTTTCCGACGGCTTTCTGGCGACGTATCTGGCCGCCGAGGGCGACGCCCTGCTCGCCTGCGTGGGGTCGTACCGGTTGGAGGGAATGGGGTCTCAGCTCTTCGAGGCGGTGGAGGGGGACTATTTCACGGTCCTGGGGCTGCCGTTGTGGCCGGTGCTGGCGGAGCTGCGCCGGGCCGGGGTCCTGGCCGCGTGACCCTGCTCGCCGGCGTGGCCGGCCAGCCGATTGTCCACTCCCTGAGCCCACTGATCCACACCGCCTGGATCGAGGCGGCGGGGCTGGACGCCGCCTACCGGCCCTTCGGACCCGCCCATGACGATGAGTTCGCCGCCCTGGTCGCGGAGGGCCGGGCGGGCCGGCTCCGCGGGTTGAACGTCACCTCGCCGTTCAAGGAGCGGGCCTTGGCACTGGCCGACAGCGCAAGCCCGACGGCACAGGCCTGCGGTTCGGCCAACCTGCTGGTATTCGATGCCGGGCGGGTCGCCGCCGACAGTACGGACGGGGTCGGCCTGATGGCCGCCTTGGGCGAGCAGGCCCCGGCGTTGGCCGTCGCGGGGCGGCCGGTCGTCGTGCTGGGCGCGGGCGGCGCGGCCCGCGCGGCGGTGGCGGCCCTGACCGCAGCGGGCGCCGACGTCGGGGTGCTGAACCGGACGCCGGCGCGGGCCGGGGCGCTGACGGCCAAGGTCGGCGGTGCCGTGGTCGGACCGGATGCGCTCGCGGTGGCGGCCCTGGTCGTCAACGCCCTGAGCGTCCCGCCGGTCCTTGACCTTTGTATACTGCGGTCCGACGCCGTGCTGATGGACATGACCTACTGGCCCCTGATGACGGCCTTCCTCACAGCGGGCCGGACGCGCGGCCTGACGGTGGTGGACGGACTGTCCATGCTGATCGGCCAGGCCCGGCCGTCGTTCCGGGCGCTGTTCGGGATCGATCCGCCGGATATCGACGTGCGCGCACTGGCGCTGGCGGCGTTGGGAGAGGCGCGATGATCGTCCTGGGACTGACCGGGTCCATCGGCATGGGCAAGTCGACGACCACCGCGATGTTCGCCGACGAGGGCGCGGTGGTCTGGAACGCAGACGATGCCGTGCACCGGCTCTATGAGGCGGGCGGCGCGGCCGTGGGTCCGGTCGGCGACGCCTTTCCCGGCGTGGTCGTGGACGGCGCGGTGGACCGGGCCCGGCTGGCCGCGGCCCTGGGCCGAAACGACGAGGCTTTCCGGCGGCTCGAGAGGATTGTGCACCCACTGGTGGCCAAGGGCCGCATGGAGGATCTGGTCCAAGCCGGGCGCGACGGTGTGCGCCTGGTCGTGCTGGACATCCCCCTGCTGTTCGAGACCGGCGGGGACGCGGGTGTGGACGCCGTGGTGGTGATCACCGCCCCGGCCGCGGTCCAGGCCGAACGGGTTCTCGCCCGGTCCGGCATGACCCGCGAGCGGTTCGAGGCGATCCTCGCGCGCCAGATGCCTGACGCAGAAAAGCGTCGCCGCGCCGATTTCGTCATCGACACGGGGGTGGGCCTGGAGGCGACCCGGGCCAGGGTCTGCGAAATCGTGGGGATGGTTCTGGCCGACGGATGGGTTCGACCCCGGCGCGGTCTTCCGAAAGCGGACGAACCAACGCAATAAGGGCCATGTCCCGCGAAATTGTTCTCGACACCGAAACCACCGGCTTCGACCCGAAGACCGGCGACCGGATGATCGAGGTCGGCTGTATCGAGATCGAGGATCTGCTGCCGACCGGGCGAACCTTTCATCGGCTCGTCAACCCCGAGCGGCTGATCCCCGCTGACGCCATCCGCGTGCACGGCATCACCGACGACAGGGTCCGCGACGCGCCGAAATTCGCGGAGATCGTGATCGACCTCTGCGATTTCATCGGCGACGCCCCGATCATCGCTCACAACGCCCAGTTCGACCGCAATTTCATCGACCATGAATTCGGGCGCTGCGGGCGCGCGCTGTTCGAGGAACATCGCTGGATCGACACGCTGAAATTGGCGCAGACCCGGTTTCCCGGCATGGCCAATTCGCTGGACGCCCTGTGCAAGCGCTTCAAGGTTTCGCTGGTCGAACGGACGCTCCATGGGGCCCTGATCGACGCCCGTCTGCTGGCCGAGGTCTATCTGGAGCTGAAGGGCGGCAAGGAGCGTCGGCTGGACCTGTCCGCCGCGCGCCCGACCGCCTCGGCCGCCGCCGCCGCGCATCAGGCTGCGGGGGGCTATGGATTGCGACCCCGGCCTCTCGCCCAGCGCCTGAACGACGCGGAACAGGCGGCGCATATCGCCTTCCTTCAGGCCATGCTGAAGGACCGGTCATTGTGGGAAGGCTACGGCCTGGGGGTCGAGACCGCCCCTGCCGTCTAGGCTTGGCCGGTCTCGGCCGGGCCGCGCGCGATCGACTGCTGGCGCGCGACATAGATGCCGGCGAAATCGATCGGATCCAGCATGAAGGGCGGGTAGAAACCGCCGTCCGACGTCGCGCGGGCGATGATCTCGCGGGCGAACGGGAACAGATAGCGCGGGCATTCGATCAGCAGCAGCGGCTCGATGTCCTGCTCGGGCACGCCCTGCAGCGCGAACAGACCGCCGTAGACCAGTTCGACGTTAAACACCGTCATGGCGTCGGTCGTCGCCTTGATGGTCAGGCGCAGCACGACCTCGAACAGGCCATCCGGACGCCCCTGGGCATTCATTTCGACGCCCATGTCGATGGCCGGACGGCCATCGACGCGCAGCGAGTCGGGGGCCTTGGGGTTCTCGAACGACAGGTCCTTGACGTATTGGGCGACAATGCGGAATCCGGGGCCACCCTGGCCTTGTCCGGCTTCGTCTGCGGGCGCGCCGGTGGTGGCGTCTGCGGGGGGGGCGGCGTCGGTCATCGATCGGGTCTGTCTGAATGAGTGGGCGACGCCCACTGGACGCCTTGAGAAGGCGCGGCGACTAGCACGGGGCGTCCGGTGCGGCAACGACGCTCGCCACCGCAGCCGGAATGGCATGCGCGCGCTCGCGTCGCAGGGGCTTGAACGGGCGCCGCGCCTTGCGCGCCCCCATATCAGCCCCTAATCGTCAGTCGTCGCGCCCGAACCCCCGCGGACGCCATTCAAGGATTGCCAGTGCCGCCGATCCAGATCCAGATCGTCATCTTCGCCGTCATCGCGGCCGTCGTCCTGTTCCAGCTCTACAATGTGCTGGGCAAGAAGGTCGGGCGCCAGCCGGAAGACGACGCCCGTGCCCTGCCATCTTCGCCCGCGACGGCGGCGGACCAGCCCCCCGCCCAGCCCGGCGTGCTGGACGCCGTGACCCTGGCCTCGATCGCCGGGCTTAAGGCGCGCGACCCGGCCTTCGACCCGCTGCGCTTTCTCGAAGGCGCGCGACAGGCCCACGAAACCATCGTCCGCGCCTATGCCGCCGGCGACCGCGAGACCCTGAGGCCTTTGCTGACGCCCCAGGTGATGGAGTCCTTCGAGGCCGGAATCGCGGCGCGCGAGGTGCGCGGAGAGACCGAGATCGCCGAATTCCTCCATCCGGCCCGCGCCGATCTGGAACAGGCCGCGGCCGAGGAAAATCGCGCCACGGCCAAGGTCCGCTTCCTGGCCGAGCTGCGCAACCGGGTGACGACGTCCGACCCCGCCGCCGAGGAACAGGTCGAGGAGCGCCGGGTCGCCGAACTCTGGACCTTCGAGCGTACGCTGGGTGCCGCCGATCCGAACTGGGTTCTGGCCCGCACCGAGCCCGCCGCCTCGTGAGCCCGGGCGGTGTCGGTCGCGCCCTGGCGTCGGCCGTCGCGGCCGCGCTGGTGCTCGCCGGCTGTGCCACGACACCGTCGCCCGGCCCGGTCGCGCCCCCGGGTCCTGCGGAACCCGTAGGCCTATCGCCGGCGTCGCTGCCCGGATGGTTTGCCGAGGATCATCTGGCGGGGTTCGAAGCCTGGGCCGTCGGCTGCGGGGTGGCCCGCGACGCCGCCTCGCAGGCCCAGTGTGCCCGCGCCATGCAGATCAAACAGGTCTCGAAGCCGGTGACGCCCTCGGCGGCTCGCGCATTCTTCGAAACCGGATTCACGGCCGTGGCGGCCGTGACGCCCGACGGCCGGCCCGGCCTTCTGACCGCCTATTTCGCGCCGGAGTACGAAGCCCGACACGCTCCCGACGCCGAGTTTGACATGCCGGTCCTGCCCCGCCCCGCAGGCTGGACGCGCGGACAGGTCCTGCCTGTGCGGGCGGAGATCGAGGCCGAGCCGCCGGCTGAAGCCGTGGCCTGGATGCGGGCCGAGGACCTGTTCTTTATGCAGATCCAGGGGTCCGGCTATCTGACCTTTGAAGACGGATCACAGGCCCGCGCCGCCTATGCCGCTGACAATGGGCAACCGTTCACCGGCATCGCCCGGCCGATGGCGGAACAGGGCCTGCTGCCGGCCAATGGAACCTCGGGCGAGGCCATCCGCGCCTGGCTGGCGGCGCACCGCGGGGCCGAGGCGCGGGCGATGATGGCGTTGAACCCCCGCTATATCTTCTTCGCGGTCAGCCCGGACGATGGGGGTCATCCGAACGGGGCGGCGGGGATTCCGCTGACCGCTCGCCGCTCCATCGCCATCGACCCGGCCCACTGGCGCTACGGCGACCTGGTCTGGATCGAGGCCGAGGGCGGCGGCCTGATCGGCGCGCGGGGCAGCTATCGCGGCCTGATGATGGCGCTGGACACCGGCTCCGCCATCCGCGGCCCGGTCCGCGCCGACTTCTACATGGGCCGGGGCGCGGTGGCGGGCGAAGAGGCCGGAACGGTCCGCCATCCGCTCAGGATGTGGCGGCTGGTCCCAAGAGACTGACCTGTCCTGCCTGTCTCCTCCCTGTCGGCGAAGCCGATGGGAGGTGGCGCGGCGCGAATACGCGCCGTGACGGAGGGGTGAAGGTCGAACGCGGGCGCTTGCTGAACCCCTCCACCGCTTCGCGGTCCCCCTCCCCGACAGGAGGGGGAGGAGAGAACTTCACCGCCGCCTCAACCCGCCCAGCAGGCCCCGCAGCAGCTCCCGGGTGATCGTGCTTCCCGCCGTGCGCAGAACCGACTTGGTCGCGGCCTCGATCGGCGTTTCCCGGGTCGAGCGGCGTGGTGCCGGGGCGCGGGCCCGGGCGGCGTCGCGTTCGTACCGGGCCTGCGCCTTCTCATGCGCGGCGGCGGCCTTGTCCGCGTCCTTCGCAGCGGCCGCATCGGCCTTGGCTCGAGCCTCGGCCAGCTTCGCGTCAGTCGTGGCCTGATCCGCGACACCCCGACGGGCCGCGAGGATTTCCGCGGCGGATTCGCGGTCGATCATGGCCTCGTACAGGCCGCGCACCGGGCTTGAGGCCATGACGGTGGCGCGTTCGGCGTCGGTGGCCGGGCCGAGGCGGCTGTCGGGCGGGCGGATCAAAGTCCGGGCGACGATATTGGGCGCTCCCTTTTCGTCCAGCGTTGAGACCAGCGCCTCGCCGACGCCCAGCCCCTGGATGGCCTCGGCCGTATTGAAGGCGGGGTTGGGGCGGAAGCTGTCGGACGCCGCCCTCAGGCCGCGCTGTTCGGCGGGAGTGTAGGCGCGCAGCGCGTGCTGGATGCGGTTGCCAAGTTGGGCCAGGACGCTGTCGGGGATGTCCGCCGGGTTCTGGGTGACGAAATAGACGCCGACGCCCTTTGAGCGGATCAGGCGCACGACCTGCTCGACCTTTTCGCGCAGGGCGGCGGGCGTGTCGTTGAACAGCAGATGGGCCTCGTCGAAGAAGAAGACGAGGCGCGGTTTTTCCGGATCGCCGACCTCGGGCAGTTGCTCGAACAGCTCGGACAGCAGCCACAGCAGGAAGGCGGCGTACAGGCGCGGGCTGTTCATCAGCCGGGTCGCGTCGAGGATATTGACCTGACCGCGGCCGTCCAGACCCGTGCGCATCATGTCTTCCAACTTGAGCGCAGGCTCGCCGAAGAAGGCCGCCCCGCCTTGTTGCTCAAGCTGCAGAATGGACCTCTGGATGGCGGCGATGGAAACAGGGGCGACGTTGCCGACCTCGCGCCCGATCCGCTCGGCGTTCTCGCCGACGTGGGCCAGAATGGCCCGCAAGTCGTCGAGGTCGAGCAGCAACAGGCCTTCCTTGTCGGCGACGTGGAAGACCACCGACAGCACGCCTTCCTGAACGTCGTTGAGGTTCAGCATCCGGGCCAGCAGCAGGGGGCCGATCTCGCTGACGGTGGTGCGGATCGGGTGGCCCTTGAGGCCATACAGGTCCCAGAACACGGTCGGCGCGGCCCGGGGGGTCAGCGTCAGGCCCATGCCGGTCGCGCGCGCCGTCAACTTGTCATTGGGGGA
>JBBQTX010000004.1:0-21642 GCA_038234475.1 Caulobacterales bacterium
ATCGAGCCGCGCCTGCGCGAGGCCCGCGACACCGACAAGGCGGTGGCGACGCTGCTGGAGACCGCGCTCGAGCTGGAGGGGCTGTACCGCAACGCCTCGACCCACGCCGCCGGCATCGTCATAGGCGACCGGCCCCTGACCGAACTGGTGCCGCTGTATCAGGACCCACGCTCGACCATCCCGGCCAGCCAGTTCAACATGAAATGGGTCGAGGCCGCCGGACTGGTCAAGTTCGACTTCCTCGGCCTCAAGACCCTGACCGTGCTGGACCGGGCGAGGGTCTATCTGGAGCGGCGCGGCGCGGCCCCCGACTGGAACGGCCTGCCGCTGGATGATCCAAAAACCTATGAACTGATGGCCTCGGGCCAGACCGTCGGCGTGTTCCAGCTGGAATCGCAAGGCATGCGCGACACCTTGCGCAAGATGCGCTGCGGCTCGATCGAGGAGATAACCGCCCTGATCTCCCTCTACCGACCCGGGCCGATGGAGATGATCGACACCTATATCGACCGGAAATTCGGCCGGCAGGCGGTCGATTGCCTGCACCCGTCGCTGACCGAGGTGCTGACCGAAACCTACGGCGTCATCATCTACCAGGAACAGGTGATGAAGATCGCCCAGGTCCTGGCCGGCTATAGCCTCGGCGAGGCCGATCTGTTGCGCCGGGCCATGGGCAAGAAGATGAAGGAGGAGATGGATTTCCAGCGCGCCCGCTTCGTGGCCGGCGCTTCGGAGCACGGCGTTTCCGAGGAACAGTCCGGCGGCATCTTCGATCTGGTGGCCAAATTCGCCGGTTACGGCTTCAACAAGTCCCACGCCGCCGCCTATGCGCTGATCAGCTTCCAGACCGGCTGGCTGAAGGCCACGCATCCGGTCGAATTCATGGCCGCGTCCATGTCACTCGATCTTAGCAACACCGACAAACTAGCTGTGTTCTATCAGGATTGCCGCCGTTTCGATGTGCCGGTCAAGGCTCCCGACGTGAACCGGTCCTCGGCCGATTTCGACGTCGCATGGGACGATGATGCCGGCGCGGTTCTCTATGCGCTGGGGGCCATTCGCAACGTCGGGCTGGAGGCGATGAAGCATCTCGTCGAAGTGCGCGAGACCGGTGGCCGGTTCACGGACATCTTCGATTTTCTGGAACGGGTCGATCCGCGCAGCGTCAACAAACGGGCGCTGGAGAATCTCGCCCGGGCCGGGGCCTTCGACAGCTTGCATTCCAACCGCCGCCAGCTGGTCGAACAGGCCGACACCCTGATGGCCTATTGCCAAAGCGTGGCGGCCGAGCGGGCCTCGTCGCAGGTGTCGCTGTTCGGGGGCGATCAGGCCGGGGCGGCGCGGCCCCGCCTCAAGCCGGTCGAGCCGTGGATCGGGCCAGAGAAGCTCGATCAGGAGCTGGCGGCCGTCGGCTTCTATTTGTCCGGCCATCCGCTGGAAGACATGACGGCGGCGCTGAAGCGCAAGCGGGTCACCTTCGTCGCCGAGGTCATGGCCTTGGCCGAGAGCGGGCACGAGGCCTTCCTGATGGCCGGGGTGGTGCGTCGCCGGCAGGAGCGGGCCAGCGCCAAGTCGGGCGAGAAATTCGCGTTTGTCACCTTCTCGGACCCGACCGGCGAGTTCGAATGCCTGTTCCCGGCCGAACAGCTGCGCAAATGCCGCGAGGTGCTGGAAGTCGGGGCCTCGGTGATGCTGCGCATCCGGGCCAAGAGCGCCGACGGCGAGGTCCGCTTCTTCGGCGACGACGCCTCCCGGCTGGATACGCTGATCGATGAAGGGGCCATCGGGCTGCGCATTCATGTTTCGGCCCGTGGCACGGACCCTGAGGCCATCCGCGCCCGACTGGAGCGCGCGAAGGCGGACGGCAAGACCGCCGGCAAGGGCGGTGAAGTCACCTTGATCGCGGCCCTGGAGGGCCGCCGCGAGGTGGAGGTCAAACTGCCGGGCCGCTACCGCCTGGACGGCGCGCTGCGCGGTGCCCTGAAATCAGCCCCCGGGGTGGTGCTGCTTGAGGACGCGTGATGGCGGGGTCGGCCAGACGGGACACCCATGTTGGCCGACAACATCCGCACCCTGACCGATATCGAACCATTCAGCTTGGCCACTCAGCGGGTCGAGGTGATCAGCTTCCAGTCGAGATCCGTCACCGAATAGACCATGATCCCCGTGGCCACGGCCAGGTTCAGGCTGTCGGCGCGTCCGCGCATCGGGATCTTGACGTTGACGTCGCAGGCGGCGGCAAGAGCGTCGGTCAGCCCGGCCTGTTCGTTGCCCATCAGGATCAGCGCGGGACGTTGAACGGCCGCATCGCGGTATCCGACGGCAGCGTCCAGCCGCGTGCCGATGACGCTGCCCGGCCAGCCCTGACGCCAGGCCGTGAACTCGACCACCGTGGTCCGCACGATCGCCACGGCGAAGACCGAGCCCATCGTGGCCCGGACGGCCTCGACAGAGAACGGGTCGACGCAGTCACCGATCATGATGACACCGCCGCATCCCGCCGCGTCCGCTGTCCGGATGATGGTGCCCAGATTGCCCGGATCGCGCACCTGCTCCAACGCTACCCAGCAGGGGGCGGACTCCGGCACGATGGCCGCCAGTGGGGTATAGAGCTGGTCGAAGACCGCCAACACCGTCTGGGGATTGTCGCGACGGCTGATCTTTTCAAGAATGGCGTGGGTCACGGAAACCACCTCGCCGCCCGCCGCACGGGTCTCGGCCCGGGCCCGGTCGAGCAGGGGATGGGGACGGGCGTCCTCGCCGACCAGAAGCAGGCGCGGGGTGCGCTTCTGGTCGAGGGCTTCACCGATGAATTTCAGGCCCTCGGCGAGGAACTGGCCGGTCGCATCCCGCGCCTTTCGCATATGCAAGGCACGGACGCCCTTGACCGTGTCATTGGTCAGGGAGGTGATCGGTCGGTCGGTCACACCGGTCATGTGGCCGACCAACGCGCGAAGAAGCTGAGGCCGATGGCCCGACCGTCGGGGGCTTCCTCGGCCAGCGCCAGCTCACCCCAGTTGACGAGGCCGGCCCGCGACGCGGTCGCCTCGGCCATCAGATGAGCCAGGGACAGGCCCGAGATTCGGGCGGCGTAGGCGTTCAGCAGCAGGAAGGACGCGTCGTCCGACAGCAGGGCGGCGCAATCCTTCAACAGCGCCGGCATGTCCTCGAACAGCCGCCAGACCTCGCCCGTCGGCCCGCGCCCGTATTTCGGCGGATCGAGGATGATGCCATCGTATCTGGAGCCGCGGCGGACCTCGCGGGCGACGTATTTGCGCGCGTCCTCGACGATCCACCGGATCGGACGGTCGGCCAGGCCGGACAGTTCGGCGTTCTCGCGCGCCCAGGCCACCGACTTCTTGGAGGCATCGACATGGGTCACATCGGCCCCGGCTGCCGCGCAGACCAGGCTGGCGACGCCGGTGTAGCCGAACAGGTTGAGTATTCGGGGCGCACTTTTCGTGGCGTTATCGCCCATCGGGCTGGTTGAGCGCAGGGCGCGAACGCGCCCGGCCAGCCAGTCCCAGTTCGCGGCCTGCTCAGGGAAGAAGGCGAGGTGACGAAACGGCGTGAACCGGCCTGTGAAGAGCACATCGCGCCAAGCCAGCGGAAAGGTATCGATGGGCCTGCCCGCGAACCGCCAGCGGCCGCTCTCGTCCTCGTCAGTCGGATCGAACACCGCGTCGGCGGCGTCGAAGGCCGAGGGATCGCGCGGCGACCAGAGGCACTGAGGCTCGGGGCGGACCACGGTGAAGCGGCCATAACGCTCTAGCTTGCGGCCCTCGCCGCTGTCCAGCAGGGCGTAGTCGGCCCAGCCTCGGGTGACGAGCATTTCGGGCGACGGGTCAAGGCGCGGCGGCATGGCCCGCTGATAGGCGGATCGGCCCCGCCTCGTCCAGCGGGGTTTCAGCCGCCCCGCCGGACGCGGGCTCTTCATCAAGGAGGTCGCGGCGATGCCGGGTCTTGTCCCAGGCGAAGGGTTCGCGGACCAGCCGCCAGACCGCATGCAGGAAGGCCAGGCTGAGCAGGGCCCAATAGGCCGGGGCCGCAATCATGTCCCTGGGCCCATAGGGTATGCCCGCCCGCAGCGCGCCGACGGCGCAGGACAGCCAGGCTGCGGCGGCCCCGATGATGAGGACGCTGACAGCCAGTTTCGGAGTGGCGGGCGACAGACCCGCCATGGCGGCCACCAGAACGGTCGCCGTCACCCAGGCGACAGTCGCGCCATGGATCGCCGCGGACATCAGTCCCGCGCCAACGGTAAGGGCCAGCGACAGGCCGCCCCGCCAACCGAGCCGCCATGGCCGGCGCGTATGGACGCCCCAGGTCTGCATATAGCCTTTAAGCCAGCGGGTCCGTTGAGGGAGCCAGTCCGCCAGACCACCGGGCGGCGTCTCCCACGTCGGTCGTGCGATCACGCCCACCCGCCAGCCATGGTGCCATAGCCGGAAACCGAGGTCCGCGTCCTCGGTGACGTTCCACGCATCCCAGCCGCCGACGGCACGCAGCACGTCGACGCGGAAATGATTGCTGGTCCCGCCCAGCGGGAACGGCAGACCGAGGCGAGCCATGCCGGGCAGGGCGGTTTCGAACAGGCCAGCGTATTCGGCCGCGAACTGGCGATCGAGGAAGGGAGACGCATCGCGACCGGTCCGTCCGGCCCGGATCCGCAGCGGAGCCTGCAGGCACGCCAGCCGCCCGGTCGCATCGGCGGCGAACCGCGACGCGGCCTCCTGCAGCTGAAAGGGATCGGGCTCGTCCTCCGCGTCATAGACGGTCAAAAGGTCACCAGTGGCGTGGGCGAGGGCACAGTTCAGCGCACGGGGTTTGGTTTGGGGGCCGCCGGGCGGAGCGACAAAGACGCTCAGCCAATCCGGTCGCGGCGTGTCGAGGGCCGCAGCGATCGTCTCGTGATCATGCGCCTCGAGCACCAGCAGGCCCTGCAGGCGGTCCGGGGGATAGGCGATCCGCGACAGCCGTTCGATCAGCTGGCCGACGACTTCGCCTTCGTCATGCAAGGCCGCAAGGATGGTGTATCGCGGCCACTCAGCCGGATCAGGCGGGGTCGGCTGTTTGGCAATACTGATCAGGATCAAGGCGATCCGCCAGAACGCCATGCCCAGAAAAACGGTGGCAAAGGCATCGACCAGGCCGGAGCCCAGCCCGTCCGGACGCAGCCACACACCCAGCGCAAGGCAGATTGCCAGACCGGCGCTTATGCCCCATTGGGCGGGCGACAGGGCCCTCTGGGCCGCGCTCTGGTCCAGAGGCGGGCCGTAGCGCGCGGCGTCCCGCCGGCGCTCGCAAAGATCCTTGATCAACCCGGCTGCCACCCTAGATAGTATCGTGCCGGATCAAGGCGGGCAAGCGATTGGCGGCGGGGGCCGAATGCCGCTATTCAGTGTGCGGACGTCCGGAGCGCCACGTGAACACAGCAGCCTCGACCATCGCGCGCTCGCAGCGGAAGCCGAAGGGCGAGGGGCATGCGCGTCGTGCCGAAATTCTCGCCGCCGCCGAACGCATCTTTGTCGAGCACGGCTATGAAGGCGCGACCATTCGCAAGATCGCAGACGAGGTCGGCCTGTCTTCGACGGCGCTTTACATGCATTTCGCCGAAAAGAGCGAAATCCTGCATGAGATCTGCAGCCGGGCGTTTTCAGAGCTGCTGGCTGCCAATCAGGTGCTCATGGCCGAGCCTGCGGCCCCGGAGTTGCGCCTGAGGCGAATGCTTCAAGCCTATGTCGATTTCGGCTTCGAGAATCCGAACGCCTACCGGCTGGCGTATATGACCCGGCCGGTCGAGCCACGCGATGGCCAGTCGATGGCCCGGGAACTGGGGCTGGAACTGTTTCGCTCGTTCGAACGGTCGGTCGAGGAAGTCGGTGCGGTCGGAAGGCTGCGGGGTGATGCGCGGGCCACGGCCCAGGCCTTGTGGGCCGGCGGGCACGGCGTCGTGGCGCTGATGATCACCAAGGCCTATTTTGACTGGGTGGATCGCGAGACCCTGGTGAACACCCTGCTGGACGGCCTGTTCGCGGGCTTGCTGAAGCCGTGAGGTGTGCGGCGTTTGCTGTGGCTGGGGCACTCGGATTTCTGGCAGGCGCGGCGGAGGCCCGGCCATTGCGGGTCATGGCGCTTGACCAGTGCGCGGACCAGTACGTGCTGGAACTGGCTCCCGACGCAGATCTGGCGCTGTCACCCCGGGCCGACGATCCGGACGCCTGGCTTCGGGAGCAGGCGCGGGGACGGTTGCGGGTTCGACCCACGCTCGAGTCCGCCATCGCCTTCCGGCCCGATGTGGTGGTCCGCTATTGGGGCGGGGACCTCCGACTGTTGCGCCGGCTCGAGGCATCCGGCGTCAAGGTGATCACAATTGAGGACGTCACCAGCTTCAACGGTGTGCGTAGCGAAATTCGAAGTGTCGCCGAGGGGCTGCGGGTGCCGGGACGGGGAGAAGTCCTCGCCGGGCGGATGGATGAAACCCTGCGAGCTGCGCGCCCGAAGGCAGGGACCCGTCAGCCCTCGGCCCTCTACCTGACGGCCGGGGGGTTCACCGCCGGGCGGGGAACGTTGATCGACGCCATCCTTTCTGCGGCGGGCTTCACCAACGCGGCTGAGACCCCGTCCTTCGCGCCGGTCAGCCTTGAGCGGATCGCCCTGTTTCCACCCGCGCGTTTCGTGCTCGGCTTCTTCGACCAGAGCCGGGCCGACTGGCGCGGGCCGGGCCGCCATCCGGTCGTCCGCAACGCGGCCAAGGGGCGCGTCGCCGCCAGCCTGCCCGCCGCCGCCCTGACCTGTCCGGCCTGGTTCGCGGCCGATGCCTCCGTGATGCTGAAGGCTGGCGGATGAGTCTGCCGCCTGCGGAGGGCAGACTGGCGGTCGTGCTCGTGGGTCTGATCGCGGTCGCCGTGGTCCTTGGCCTGGTCCTCGGTGAAACCCTGTTCAGTGCTTCGCAACTCGGCCAAGCCTTCACCGTCCCCGGCTCGGGTCCGGCGGAAGTGTTGTGGCAGGTCCGCGCGCCCCGGGCAGCCACCGCCCTGATGGTCGGCGCGGCCCTGGGACTGGCCGGCGCGGTGATGCAGGGGCTGTTGCGCAACCCGTTGGCCGATCCCGGCGTGCTGGGCGTCTCGGCGGTTGCGGCCCTCGGCGCGGCGGGGGCGATCGTACTCGGTGCGGCGGCCATCCCGGGCGCGGTCGAACTGTCTGCCCTGATCGGAGCCGGACTGGCGGGTGGACTGCTGATAATGTTCTCGACACGAGTCCGGTCGCCCGAGGCGCTGATCCTGTTCGGCGTGGCCCTGTCCAGTTTCGCCGGAGCCGCGACAGCCCTGATCTTCAACCTGTCGCCGTCGCCGATCGCCACGGCCGAGGTGATGAGCTGGTTGCTGGGATCGGTGCAGAACCGCAGCTGGATCGACGTCGCATGGGTGACACCTGCCGTGCTGGTCGCGGGTGTGCTGGCCGCTATGGCGGCACCGGGCTTGAGGATGTTGAGTCTGGGCGAGGAGACCGCGTGGACGTCGGGCCTGCCGATGGCGCGCTTGAGGCTATTGGCTTTGCTGGCGGCGGCGTTGGCGACCGGGGCGGCGGTCGCGGTGGCCGGTGTGATCGGCTTCGTCGGTCTGGCGGCACCTCACCTGGTCCGCGCCGCCGTTCGGGGCGACCCGGGCCGGCTGCTTCTGCCGTCGGCGCTGACCGGCGGATTGATGCTGGTGGTCGCCGATCTGCTGGCCCGGATGACGCCGACGGATCAGGAGTTAAAGCTGGGCGTGTTCACCGCCCTGGTCGGGGCACCAATGTTCGCTCTGATCGCCTGGCGCGCGGCGCGGGAGTGGCGGCTGTGAGTGCACTGGAGCTCGTATCGGGCACTGCCATGCTGGACGGTCGGATCGTGCTCGACGAGGTCAGCCTGACGGTGGCCGCAGGGGAGTTGGTGGCCCTCGTCGGTCCGAACGGGGCCGGCAAGTCCAGCGTAATCCGGGCGCTCGCCGGCCTGCTGCCGCTGGTTGGGGGGCAGGTCCGGCTGGATGGCGCAGATGTGGCCGGGCTTTCGGCCCGTCAGCGGGCAGAACGAACGGCTTGGCTGCCCCAGGAACGGCGGATCGCCTGGAACCTGCCCGCGATCGAGGTCGCGGCCCTCGGGGTACCGTTCCTTGGCACAATGGATGCCGCCTGCGCCGCGCAGGCGGCGCTGGACGAGGTCGAGGCGGGCCACCTTTCCGATCGGGGCGTGGCCGAGATGTCCGGCGGCGAGCGGGCCCGGGTGCTGCTGGCCCGGGTTCTGGCCGCTCCCGCGCGGGCCTTGCTGGTTGACGAACCGGTCGCCGGACTGGACCCCAACGCCCAACTGCTGGTGCTGGCCCGGCTCAGGGCCCGGGCACGGGCGGGGCAGGCGGTGCTGGCCAGCCTGCATGACCTCCAGCTGGCGGCAGGCTTCGCGGATCGCATCGTGGTCCTGGATCAGGGGCGAGTCGCCGCTGATGCCGCGCCTTTGGCCGCCTTGACGCCGGAGATCATGGCCACGGTGTTCGGCCTGTCGGCGCGCTGGATTGAGGGGCCGAATGGGCCCTTGCTGGCGTCGGCCCGGTCTCAGTCGACCGGATAGGGCTGGGACGACTGCGGATCGCTGACCGGCGGATAGGCGGCGTAAGGCGCAGGCCCGGGGGCTGTACCACGGCTGAGGTCCATCGACAGGGTCAAAGGTGCCGAACCTCCGTTCAAACGAGCCTTGTAAATCTGCATGTTTTCCATGACCCGCATCATATAGTTGCGGGTCTCGGTGAAGGGCGCGCACTCGATGAAGTCGATCGGATCGACCGACCCGCCGCGTGGATCGCCGCAACGCCCGATCCACTGTGGGGGGCGGGCGGGACCGGCATTGTAGCCGATGGTGGTCAACAGCATCGAGCCGCCGAAATCGTTGGTCAGATCGCCGAGATGGAAGCTGCCCAGAGTCATGTTGAAGTCGCCGTCGTAGAGCCGCTCATCCGAATAGGGCAGGCCCAGTTGGCGGGCGACGCTACGTCCGGTGGCGGGCAGGAATTGCATCAGGCCGCGGGCGTTGGCGTGCGAGCGAGCACGCGGATCGAAGCTGGATTCCTGCCGGGTGATTGCGAGGGTGAACGCCAGCGGCGCCGCACCGGCAACGGGTGGCGGCAGGCGGATCGGATACTGGCGCTCGGGGATCAGCAAACCACGCTGGCTGGCGGCGCGCCCGACCATCATGGCCGTAAAGCCTTCGCCATAGCCGCGCGACATATCCATCAGCAATGCCAACTGGGCGGCACCAGCGAGATCGTCGTCCAGCTGATAGGCGAAGATGCGGAACAGGCTGGTCTCGCCCGTCTCGCCGAGAATGCGCATGGCGCGGACGACTTCATTGGCCTCGAAGGCGGCGCGGTCGGCCGCCGTCGGATCAGGGTCGGCGGGCAGGGTCAGGGTGGTCAGGCCGGCCTTTTCGGCGGCCAGCTGGCCATAGAAGGTCTGGATGTGCCGCGAGCCGGCCTGATAGTGCTGGACGGCGGCCGGGGTATTGCCTTGGGCCTCGGCGGCGCGCCCCAGCCAGTAGAGGGCTCGCCCTTGGGTAATCGGGGTCGACGAGGATTGGCGCAGGGTCTCGAAATGCTGCGTCGCGCGGGCGGGATCGTTGAGCTTGGTCAGGGCGACCCAACCCGCGAAGAATTCCGAATCGACCTTGCGCTCGCCCGCCGGGAAGGCATGCCCGGCCATGGCGTCATAGGCGGCGCGCCAATTGCGCTGCTGCAGCGCGTCGAGGAAATAGTTGCGACGCTCGCTCCACAGTGTGTTTTGGCCCTCCGTGTGCAGAGGAGCGGCGGGCAGAGCGGCCAGAAGCGGGAAGGCCTCTGACTGCCGGCCCTGCGACCGGAGAATGCGCACGCGCTCCAGCACCACGGCCGGGTCCATGGCTTGCGACGGGCTCAGGTTGGCGACGATGGCGTCGGGGCTGTAGGCGGAACGAAGAGCCATCGCGGCGTTGGCGACGGCCTGCCGGTCGGGCGAGACCAGCGGCACCATGGCGCGCGTCGCCGGCCCGTGCGGTCCGAGCAGCAGCATGTTCAGCCGTGCTTCGTGGTCGGCCTGCGTGAGGCTGGAACCCCAGCGGGTCAGAATGCGGGTCTGTGTGGCGTCGTCGAACGACCGGGTGCGCCACCAGTCGCCGATCAGGCGGCGCGCCTCATCCGAACGGCCACGCTGCTCCAATGCATCAGCGAGGGAGATCGCGCCCTGGATCGTCGTCGGGGACGAGTTCGCGAACAGGGCGAGGGCGGCGTCGGGACCGACATAGGCTCGGTCTAGTAGCCGTTCGGCGGCCAGGCGTCGGCTATCGCTCCGGGGCCAGCCGGCAAACGATGTCTGGGCCAGGGCCAGGTCGCTGTAAGGCAGTTGCTCGGCCGTCGTGTCCAGCAGCGCCCATTCGACCAGTTTTCGGGCGGTCGGATCGCCGATCTGCGAGGCCGCGTTGCGGGCGCCGGAGATGTCCCGGGCTCGGGCGGCGGCCAGACCTTGGCGGAAAAGAACAGTGTCCTGGTCGTTGAGGGTGCGCGCCTCGTTGCTGACGGGGCCCGCCACGGAGACATAGGGGACCTCCTGCGGCAGCAGGGTTTCTGGCGCGGGACCGAAGAGGGCCAGCGCGGCCGCGAGGCTGGTAGCGAGCATACCTTGTCCTATCCCCATTCGTCGTGGTTGCGGTCCGACGACCGGCAACCTACCCTCTTGCGCTTGCATCCGGCGACGATCGCCCGATTTCCACGCAGGACCATCTCTCTCAATGACCGCCCCATTGTTCAAGGGCGTGATCACCGCCTTGATCACACCACTTCGTGACGGAAAGGTGGACGAAGCCGCCTTTGTCGCCCTGCTGGAACGCCAGATCGCCGCCGGCGTCCACGGCGTCGTGCCGATGGGCACCACAGGCGAGAGCGCGTCGCTGCATCTCGACGAGCACAAGCGGGTGGTCGATCTGTGCGTTCAAACCGCTGCGGGTCGCATCCGCGTCATCGCCGGGGCCGGGGCCTCGGCCACCGACAAGGCGATCGATCTGGTCCGCCACGCCAAGACCGTCGGTGCCGACGGGGCCTTGGTGGTCACTCCCTACTACAACCGACCCTCACAGGAGGGGTTGGCGCGGCATTTCGAGGCCATCGCCGAGGCGGTTCAACTGCCCGTGTTGCTCTACAACGTCCCCGGACGCACCGGCGTCGACTTGGCAAATGAGACGGCGGCACGGCTGGCGGCGCATCCGAACGTCGTCGGCATCAAGGACGCGACCGGCGAGCTGGGCCGGATCAGCTGGATGCGAGCCAATATCGCGGCGGGCCAGTTCGACCTGATCTCGGGCGATGACCCCAGCTATCTGGGCTATCACGCCCACGGCGGCGTCGGCGTAATCTCGGTGACATCCAACGTCGCGCCCGAAGCCATGGTGGCGATGCACGAGGCGGCGAGCGCGGGAGACTATGCCACGGCCCGCGACTGGCAGGACCGGCTGATCGCCCTGCACAAGGGCCTGTTCCTCGATAATTCGCCGTCGCCGACCAAATATGCCCTGTCGCGGCTGGGGCTGTGCAGCGAGGAGGTGCGTCTGCCGCTGGCTGCCACCGCCGATGCCGTCAAACCGGCTATCGAACGCGCCATGGCCGAGGCGGGCGTCGGCTGATGGCGTCGACCGCTCCGAAGATGAAGGTGATCGCCGAGAACCGGCGGGCCCGCTTCGACTATTTTCTCGAGGATTTCATTGAAGCCGGCATCATGCTGCTCGGCACCGAAATCAAGGCCCTGCGCGACGGCCGGGCCAATATCGCCGAGAGCTATGCGGCGGTGGAGGGGCGCGAGATCGTGCTCGTGAACGCCGACATCCCGCCCTACAAACAGGCCAACCGCTTCAACCACGAGCCGCGCCGGCACCGGAAGCTGCTGCTGCATCGCAAGCAGATCGACAAGCTGATCGGCGCCGTCCAGCGCGACGGCCAGACCATTATCCCGGTCAAACTGTACCTGAACGAGGCGGGCAAGGCCAAGATCGAGATCGCCTTGGCCAAGGGCAAGAAACTGCACGACAAGCGAGAAGCCACGGCCCAGCGCGACTGGCAGCGCGACAAGGCCCGGCTGATGAAGGAGCGGGGCTGAGCCTCAGCCCTACAGCGCGCTGATATCGACCATCGGCCGGGCGTCCAGCACGCCGGGGGAAGGTGCGGTCACATAGGCGTCCATGCCGCCGGGTCCGACCGAGGGCGGCGCCCATTCCTGGATTACCAGACCCATGCTTGCGATGAGGACCGCCATCAGCAGCGCCCACAGCGCGGTCTTCCGTTCCTGAGGGGTGAACACCCCATCCGCACTACGCATCCCAGCCTCCAAAGCTGATCGATAAACGCAAGCTACGCAGCACTGTTCCTGGCGGACGACCCTAAACCCTTCGCCCGCTGATTCGCGTGGCGGGAGAGCCACACTCGCCAGATTGGAGAGCGGCGTTCGGTCAGGTCTCGATGACTTCCCTGGCCCTTCGAAACACCGCCTCGAACATGGCGGAGGTCAGCCGGCCGGTGTTCGTGTTGAGGCGCGAGCAGTGATAGCTGTTCAGGATCACATATCCGCCCAGCGTCGCCTCGACGCCGTGTCCCGGGGGCGCCGCCGAGCCGGACAGGCCCAGCGCCTTCAGTACATTGCGCCGTGACACGTCGCCCAGGGTGACGATGACCTTGAGCCGAGGCAGGGCGGCCAGGCGCGCGGTCAGGAAGGGCCGGCAGGTCGTCTCCTCGACAGGCAGCGGCTTGTTGCCGGGCGGGGCGCAGCGCACGGCATTGGTGATCATGCAGTCGACCAACTTAAGCGTGTCGTCAGGCCGCGCCTCATAGCGGCCGGTGGCGAAGCCGGTCCTGATCAGCGTCTCGTAGAGAATCACACCCGCCCCGTCGCCGGTGAACGGCCGCCCCGTGCGGTTCGCCCCGGTGCGCCCGGGGGCCAGTCCCGCCACCAGAAGCCGGGCGTTCGGATCACCGAAAGACGGTGCGGGACCGTTGAACCAGTCGGGGTTCTGACGCTGGTTTTCGTCGCGGTATTCGACCAGGCGCGGACACAGCGGGCAATCGCGAGGCGGTTCGGGCGTCAGGCTCATTCGCGGTGATCCGTCTCGAATACCCGGCTGGTTGTTTGTGACGTAGCGGCGCGAGGCCGGCCGATATCGGGAAGCAGGTCGGTCAGTTCGACGAAGGCGTCGGCCTGACGCCGCAGTTCGTCCGCAATATGCGGCGGCTGGCTTTTGGTCGTGGAGACGACAGTGACGCGGACGCCCTTCGCCTGCACCGCCTGCACCAGACGGCGGAAGTCGCCGTCACCGGAAAACAGGACCGCATGGTCGATGTGCGGGGCGAACTCCAGCATGTCGACGGCGATCTCGATGTCCATATTGCCCTTGGTCCGGGTGTGGCCCTGGGCATCGGTGAACCGCTTGACCGGCTTGGTCACCACGGTGAAGCCGTTGTAGTCCAGCCAGTCGACCAAGGGCTTGATCGGCGAGAACTCTTCGCCGTCGATCACCGCCGTGTAATAATACGCCCGAACCAGAACGGCCTGGCTGCGATACATCTCGACCAGCTTCCTGAAGTCGAGATCGGCGTTCAGCGCCTTGGCTGTGGAATACAGATTGGCCCCGTCGATGAACAGGGCGATGCGCTCGGTTGGATAAGGCTTCATGGAAAAGCACTCCGGAGAAATCGATGCCCGCGCCTCCGTCGAAATAGACGGCGTGCCTGATCTGGACTCGGCTGTCATCGTCGCGCTGGGCTGCAATGACAAGGGGGCCTGGGCCGACTGTCGCGAGGCGCTGGAGGCGGTGCTGGCAAGGTTCCGGTCCGAGGGGATCGACGTCGTGGCGCGGTCGTCGTGGTGGCGGTCCTCGGCATGGCCCGATCCGCACGATCCGCCGTTCCTCAATGGCGTGGTTATCGTGCGGACCGACCATGACCCTCACGCCCTGATGGCGGCGCTGGGTCGGATCGAGGAGGCATTCGGCCGCCAGCGCGGTGCGGCGAACGCGCCGAGGACGCTTGATCTGGACCTGATCGCCTACGGGCGCACAACCGGCGAACTCCATGGCTTGATCCTGCCGCACCCGCGCGCCGCTGATCGCAGGTTCGTCATGGGCCCGTTGGCGGAGATCGCCCCGGGGTGGGTTCACCCCGAAGGAGGCACGGCGCAGGCGCTGGCGGATGGTGCCCGGATCGGAAAAGACGCGACACCGCTGCCTTTAGGCCTCATTCCTGTCCATGCGGCGTTGCACAATTTGGCCTGACCCTATAGTTTGTGCGGTTCTCCCCCGCGCTTGAGGAATTTCATGGCTCGCGTCACTGTCGAAGACTGTATCGAGAAGGTGCCGAACCGGTTCGGCCTGGTCCTGCTGGCGGGCAACCGCGCCCGGGCGATCGCCAACGGCGCGCCGTTGACCATCGATCGCGACAATGACAAGAACCCGGTCGTGGCTCTGCGCGAACTGGCCGATTCCACCGTCGTTCCGGACGAACTGCGCGAGACGGTGATCGTTGCGCTGCAGCGCGTCGATGAGCGCACCGAAGCCGAGGACGAGGCCGAGGTCGTGGCTTTGCTGGCCGAGCCCCAGCATATGAACATGGCCGAAGCCGAGCTGATCCGGGCGCTGCAAAGCGACCGTGACGGCGGCCAGGAGGAGCGGTACTGACGGCGGAACCCGCCAACGGTATCACCATCCTGCCGGCGCGTTCGCCCGCGCCGACCCTCGAAGTCGCCAGCCATAAAAACCCGGCCGGGTCGCGTCCGCATGGGGATGATCTCCCACATCCGCGGTCCCGGGTGCTGCGGCAGTTCGAACTGGTCGAGGCGGTCCGCGCCTATGACCCGACCGCAGACGAGGCGCTGCTGAATCGCGCCTATGTCTATGCGATGAAAATGCACGGCTCGCAGTTGCGGGCCTCGGGCGATCCCTATTTCGCCCATCCGATCCAGGTCGCCGGCATCCTGACCGACTATCGCCTCGATACGGCGACCATCGTCACCGCCCTGCTGCACGATGTTGTCGAGGACACCTCTGCCACCCGCGACGACATCGCCGAACGCTTCGGCGAGGAGGTCGCGTCGCTGGTCGAGGGCGTGACCAAGCTGTCGCGTCTGGAGCTTCAGGCCGAGCACACGCGCCAGGCCGAGAATCTGCGCAAATTCATCCTCGCCATCTCCAAGGATGTGCGGGTGCTCCTAGTCAAGCTGGCCGACCGTCTGCACAACATGCGGACGCTGAAACACGTCAAGCCAGAGAAGCGCGAGCGGATCAGCCGCGAGACGTTGGAAGTCTACGCGCCGCTGGGCCGGTCGATCGGCATCCACTCGATCGCCTCGGAACTGGAAGAACTGGCGTTCGAACACCTGAACCCAACCGCCAGGACGGCCATCGAACGACGGCTGGAGGCGCTGAAGCTGGAACACGGCCGCGCGATCGACGGCGTGTCGCGCGAGGTCGAGCGGGTCCTGTCCGAGGCGGGGGTGCGGGCCCACGTTTTCGGCCGGCAGAAGACGCCCTATTCGATCTGGCGCAAGCTGCAGCGGAAGTCGGTCGGCTTTTCGTCGCTTTCGGACATCTACGCCTTCCGCGTCCTGGTCGAGGCCGAGGATGACTGCTACCGCGCCCTGGGCGTCATCCACCGGGCCTGGCCCGTGGTGCCCGAGCGCTTCAAAGACTTCATCTCGACGCCGAAGTCGAATAACTACAGATCCTTGCACACCACGGTCGTGGGGCCGTCAGGTCTGCGGATCGAAATGCAGATCCGCACCGAAGCCATGGACCGCGTCGCCGAGGACGGGGTGGCGGCGCACTGGGCCTACAAGAACAAGGCCTATGGCTTCGACAAGGAGGCCATGGAGAAGGACGGCGGCCGAGACCCGCTGCAGAACCTGCGCCATCTGGTGCAGGTGATCGAGCACGGCGAAGGCGGCGAGGACTGGGTCGAGCATGCAAAGCTGGAGATGTATCTCGAACAGGTGTTCGTCTTCACGCCGAAGGGCGCGCTGATCACACTGCCACGCGGTGGCATGCCGCTGGACTTCGCCTACGCCGTCCACACCGAGGTCGGCGACACGGCGGTTGGGGTCAAGATAAACGGCGAGCTGAAGCCGATGCGCACCGCCCTGCAAAATGGCGATGTGGTCGAGATCGTGCGCGGCGCCAAGCGCGAAATCCCGGCCGACTGGCGCTCGTTGACGGTCACCGGCCGGGCGCGGTCGGCGATCCGGCGGCATATTCGCACGTCCGAGCGCGGCGAGTTCCAGAAGCTGGGTCGCGCGACCCTCGAACAAACCTTGGCCCGGGCGGGCAAGACCCTGGCCGATGTCTCGCTGAAGGCGGCGCTGGAGACGCTGGTGTTCGCCTCGGATGAGGAGCTGTACGAAGATATCGGTCGGGGCCGACTGTCGGCCGCCAAGGTCGGCGAGACCCTGTTCCCCGGGCTGAAGGGCCGGCTGAAGGCCGGACCGGACCGCAAGCGAATCGGGGGTGACCAGGGGCGGCTGTTTGTCCGGGGCGGGGGTCTGACGCCGGGGATCAGTATCCATTTCGCCCACTGCTGCTCGCCGGTTCCCGGCGACCGGATCGTCGGGATCATGGAGCCCGAGTCGGGTTTGAACGTGCACACCATCGACTGCCAGCGCCTGGCCGATTTCGCGGATGACGATTCCGTCTGGCAGGACCTGCAGTGGACGCCTCAGGCCGAGCAGGGGGCGGTCGCCGCCGCCCGCATCCGCGCCACCATCAAGAATGCGCCCGGCGTCCTGGGCCAGGTTGCCACCACCATCGGCGAGGCCGGCGGCAATATCCTGAATCTGGTCATGAGCCATCGCCAGCAGGACTTCTTCGACGTCGACATCGACCTGGAGGTCGAGGACGCCAAACACGCCACCTCGATCATGGCCGCCCTTCGGACCAACCCGTCGGTCGATACGGTCGAACGGTCGCGGGGGTAGGCCTTGCGGTGATGGTTGCGCCCGTTATGACAACCGGCATGACCTCAGATGACGTCCTCGAAGAATTCCGTGGTGCCGGTGCCCTGCGCGAAGGCCATTTCGTACTGTCCTCGGGACTGCACAGTCCGGTCTTTCTGCAGAAGAATCTCGTCTTCATGGACGCTGAGCGCTGCGCCCGGCTGTGCAAGGCGTTGGCGGAGAAGATCACGGCGGCGGTCGGGCCGGTGGATGTAGCCATATCGCCGGCCGTCGGCGGCATCATCCCGGGCTATGAGACCGCACGCTGGCTGGGCGTGCCGTCCATGTATGTCGAACGCGAGGACGGGGTGTTCAAACTGCGCCGAGGCTTCCACGTCGAGCCAGGCCAGAGAGTGGTGATGGTCGAGGATATCGTCACCACGGGTCTCAGTTCTCGCGAATGCATCGCCGCCATCCAGGCAGCGGGGGGCGAAGTGGTCGTCGCGGCCTGTATCGTTGACCGATCGGGCGGTCGGGCCGATGTCGGGCTGCCGCTGGTGGCGCTGGCAACGCTGGACGTGCCGGCCTATGCCGCCGCCGCCCTGCCACCCGAACTGGCCGCCCTGCCGGTAGAGGACCCCGGCAGCAGGCGGCTGGTGGCAAAGGGCTGACGATGGGCCAGCGGCTGCGCCTCGGCGTCAACATCGATCACGTCGCTACCATCCGGAATGCGCGCGGCGGTCTCTATCCGGACCCGACGCGGGCGGCGATGGAAGCGCTGGCGGCCGGGGCCGACGGCATCACGGCGCACCTGCGCGAGGATCGCCGCCACATCGCCGACGCGGACATCGATACCTTGTCCGCCATGCTGGGCCAGCGCGGCCGTCCGCTGAACCTCGAAATGGCGGTCACATCGGAGATGCTCGACATCGCCTTGCGCCACCGGCCCCCGGCGGTCTGTCTCGTGCCCGAGCGGCGCGAGGAGCGGACGACCGAGGGCGGGCTGGACGTCGCCGGTGGCCACAACTGGATCACGCCCTTCGTGGCCCGGCTGAACGAGGCGGGCTCGCGGGTCTCGTTGTTCGTCGGTGCTGACCCGGTCCAGATCGAGGCGGCGCACCGGACCGGCGCGGCCGTGGTCGAGCTGCACACCGGTGCCTTCTGCGACGCGGTTCGTGACGGGGACGCCGTAGTGGCGGACGCGTGTCTGGAAAGCCTGCAGGCCGCCGCCATCCTGGCGGACGCCCTGGGTCTGGAGGTCCACGCCGGCCACGGCATCGACTATGAGACGGTTCAGGCGGTCGCCGCCATTCCGCAGGTCATTGAGCTGAATATCGGCCATTTCCTAATCGGCGAGGCGATCTTCGTCGGCCTGGGCCCCGCCATCTCTCGCATGCGCGAGCTGATGGACGATGCCCGCAACACGGACCCGAGGGCATGATCATCGGCGTCGGTGCTGACCTGTGCGACATCCGGCGCATCCAGAACTCGCTGGAGCGGTTCGGTGACCGGTTCAAGATGCGCTGCTTCACTGATCTGGAGCGCGCCCGTTCGGACCGCAAGACCGAGCCGGCCTGGAGCTACGCCAAGCGGTTCGCCGCCAAAGAGGCGTGCGCCAAGGCTCTGGGAACCGGCATGCGGGGCGACGTCTACTGGCGCGACATGGGAGTGGTGAACCGTCGGTCCGGCCAGCCGACCCTGGCCCTGACCGGACATGCTGTGGAGCACCTCGTCCGGCTGACACCGCCCGGTCACGAAGCCCGGATACATCTGACCCTCAGCGACGATCACCCGTACGCACTCGCCTTCGTGGTGATCGAAGCCTTGCCGATAGCTTAATCACGATATACCGATTTTGCCGCAAGACCGCGAACAGCGGCAGGGGATACAGTCACGATGACCGACGAGCACAAGCCGCAGGATGACCACGGTCACAATGCCGGCCACGGCGTGGGTGCCGGTCCCCGGGACGATCTGGCCCCGGCGGGACCCGCCGCGCAGGCTCATGACGAGCTCACGGCTGTGCCCGGTGGCGAAACTCCCGGCCACGACGACCACGCCGCTCAGCCGGGCCTCGTGACCCACGGCTTGCAAGATCACACCGCCCATGTGGCACCGGCCGCTGACTCCCATGACGCCCATGGCCATGACGCCTCGACGCCGGCGACCCCGGACCACGACGGTCCCGGCCAGGACACGCCGGCGCATGACGATCACGCCGCGCCGACGGTGGTGTCAAACTATGAGCATGGCCATGCCGTCCCGGACGCCGAAGACCATTCCCCGGGCCGGTCGGTGCATGACGATCCTCACGACGAGCAGCTGATGCCAGCCGCTGCGGCCAGTGCGGCGGTCGTCGCGGCGGCCGCCACAACACCCTCCAAACCGCCGGTCTGGAGCGATGCCGGCGACGCGCCGTTCGAAACCTCCGAATCGATCCCCGTCTACGCGCGCGGCAAGAAAGGCAAGAAGACGTCGGGCGGCGATAACGAAGGGTTCGAGATCTTCAAGACAATCTTCTTCGCCCTGCTGATCGCCATGGTCCTTCGGATCGTGCTGTTCCAGCCGTTCACCATCCCGTCGGCCTCGATGGAGCCCAATCTGTACGAGGGCGACTACATCGTCGTGTCCAAGTGGAGCTACGGCTACTCGAAGCACGCCGTTCCGTTCAGCCCGCCGATCTTCAAGGGTCGGATCCTGGCGCAAGAGCCGAAGCGCGGCGATGTCGTGGTGTTCAAACTGCCCCGGGACAACAAGACCGACTACATCAAGCGTCTGATCGGCCTGCCGGGCGATCGCATTCAGATGATCGACAATGTCCTGCATATCAACGGGACCGCCGTACGCGATGTCGTCGTCACCGGCGACGACGTTACCAACATGTATGGCATGCCGATCGTGACGATGCGCGAGACCCTGCCCGAAGGCCGGGTCATCACCATCCAGGACTTCGGCCCGGGCAATGATCTGGACAACACCCCGGTGTTCGAGGTGCCGGTCGGCTTCTATTTCATGATGGGCGACAACCGGGACAACTCGATCGACAGCCGGGTGGAGCAGTCCCAGGGCGTCGGTCTGGTCCCGGCCGAGAACCTGATCGGCAAGGCCGAGATCATCCTGTTCTCGTGGACCCCCGGTGCCTCGCTGTGGAACCCCGTCAGCTGGTTCACCAAGGTCCGTCCGAGCCGGTTCTTCACCGTCCTCGACTGATGACGGATCGAAGGGCCGAGGCTGTCCAGGCGCTGGTGCGCCAGCTCGGCCACGACTTCCGCGACCCGGCCCTGCTGGAACTGGCCCTGACCCACGCCAGCGTGGGGGAGGGGGCCGAACGCGACGCACGGGGCCGCCCGTTCGCGGACAACCAGAGACTGGAGTTCCTCGGCGACCGGGTGCTCGGCCTGCTGGTGGCCGACCGGCTGGTGCGCGATTTCCCCGGCGCCGACGAGGGCGAGATGTCGTCGCGTCTTCACGCCCTGGTCGACAAGGCCGCTTGCGCCCGGGTGGCGGAGGCTATCGGCGTGGGCCCGGCCATGCGGCTGTCGCCGGGCGAGACCAAACAGGGCGGCCGTCGGCGCGAAGGCGTCCTCGGCGACGCCATGGAAGCCTTGCTGGCCGCCATCTGGCTGGACGGTGGCTTCGATGCGGTCCGGGTGGTGTTTGATCGGGCGTGGGCGGACGAATTGTCCACATCGCCGCAAAAGTCGCTGACCAATCCGAAATCCGCCTTGCAGGAGTGGGCGTTGGGGCTCGGAAAGCCCCTGCCGGCCTACCGGATCGTGGAACGCAAGGGCTCGGACCACGCTCCTACGTTCACGGTGGAAGCCAGCGTCGCCGGATATCCGCCCTTGACCGCGCAAGGGCGTTCGCGTCAGGACGCGGAGAAGGCAGCCGCGATCGGCCTGCTTCAGCGTGAAGGCGTGATTTGACCGATACACAGAACCAGCGGGCCGGCTTTGCCGCCATCATCGGCGCACCAAACGCCGGCAAGTCCACGCTGGTCAACCGGCTGACCGGAACCAAGGTCTCGATCGTCACGCAAAAGGTCCAGACGACGCGCTTTCCGGTGCGGGGCATCGCCATAGAGGGCGATTCCCAGATCGTGCTGGTCGATACGCCCGGCATCTTCACGCCGCGCCGCCGTCTGGACCGCGCCATGGTCGCCTCCGCCTGGGGCGGTGCCTCGGATGCCGACGTGGTCGTCCACCTGATCGACGCGGCGTCCCACATCGCCGCCGAGGGCAAGGAAGGCCAGGCCGCCGACCGGCGCTCGGCCGAGGACACCGAGACCATCATCGCCAATCTGAAGACGTCGGGTTCCCAGGTCATACTGGCGCTGAACAAGATCGACGGCATGCGCCGCGACACCCTGCTGGCGCTGTCGCACGCCATGTTCGAAACCGGGGTCTATTCCGAGGTCTATATGATTTCAGCCCTCAGCGGCGACGGGGTAGATGACCTGAAACAGCGGCTGGCGCGGGCGATGCCCGTGGGTCACTGGCTGTACCCCGAAGACCAGTCCGCCGATGTGCCGATGCGGGTGCTGGCGGCCGAGATAACCCGCGAGAAGGTCTATCTGCGGGTCCACGAAGAGTTGCCTTACTCCGCGGCGGTGGAAACCACGTCGTTCGAGGACAAGGCCGACGGCTCGGCCCGGATCGAACAGATCATCTATGTCGAACGCGA
>JBBQTX010000005.1:0-19356 GCA_038234475.1 Caulobacterales bacterium
CGTCATTCATACATGTGGTCCGAACGCCGTAAGCAGGACGTCTGCTACAACTGCGCTCGTGTGCGCCTCGCGTCCGAAACCGCCGAGGGATCCCCGGTGATGCTGGACGCCACGATCGAGCCGGAAAGGGAACACACCTAGCCCTCGCGAAGGTCTCGCCGGTATCGCTTCCAGTTCTGCACATAGTGTTGTGCCGAGGCCTTCAGCGCCTCGATCTGCCCGGGTTCCAGCGGGCGGATCACCTTGCCCGGCTGGCCCATGACCAGCGACCCGTCGGGGATGACCTTGCCCTCGGTGATCAAGGTATTGGCCCCGATGAGGCAGTTCTTTCCGATCCTCGCGCGGCCGAGGACGACCGCCCCGATCCCGATCAGGGTGTTGTCGCCGATCTCGCAACTGTGAAGCATGACCATGTGACCGACCGTGACTCCGTCGCCGATCGTCAGCGGCTCGCCGGGATCCGAGTGCAGCACGCTGCCGTCCTGGATATTGGTGTCGCGGCCGATCGTGATCGGGTCGTTGTCGCCCCGGACCACGGCACCGAACCAGACGCTGGCGCCCGGTTTGAGAATCACGTCTCCTGTGATCGTCGCGTTCGGTGCCACCCAGTATTCGCCCTCCGGCGGAACCTGCGGTTTCTTGTCCGCCAACGAATAGATCGTCATCTAAACATCACCTTATCTAGGGCCAATCAGCGCTTTAAGCGTTCGTAAACCAAGCTAGCATCATAGTGTTGGTGCGATTCGAGGCCCTCATTTCGGCCCCGGATCAGAAGCCGGATCAAGCCCGGTCCGGTCAGACCTCGGGTGGCGTGCGTGGTGCGTTCGGTTCGGCGGCCTATCCCGCTGGAAGTTGATCTCTCCTCCGACCCGGGCGGATGCGTCGCATCCTCTCCTCTCCTCTCCACCTTCGTTCGGGGCGATGCTTTTGCGGCATCGCCTTTTTTCATGCCCCCCGGCGACACGTTTTCTGTGTCGTCGTCTTTCATGCCCTGGAGGCGTTCATGACCAAGCGTGCGGCGATCAAGCGTCAAACCCGCGAGATGTCCCGTGAACACGGTGTTCTCGACTCCCGCCAGTTCATCGATGACGCCAAGGTGCGTCGCCTCCCTACCAGCGCCGGCTGGTCGCCGAACCCCTCCAACGACGATCGTGACCAGGCCTATCTGAAGACGCTGAAACCCAAGTCCGAAGGTCAGGCCGAGATGATGGCGGCCATCGACCACCACAATCTGGTCCTGGCCCTCGGTCCGGCAGGAACCGGCAAGACCTATCTGGCCGTGGCCAAGGCCGTCGAGGCCCTTGAGGCCGGCAAGATCGGTCGCATCGTCCTGTCGCGCCCCGCCGTCGAGGCCGGCGAATCTATCGGTTTCCTGCCCGGCGACATGGAAGACAAGCTGGCCCCCTATCTGCGCCCGCTCTATGACGCCCTGTCCGATCGCCTCTCGATGAAGCGGGTCAAGGCCCTGATGGCCGAAGGCCTGATCGAGATCGCGCCGATCGGCTATATGCGCGGCCGCACACTGAACAACGCCTTCATCGTCGTCGACGAGGCGCAGAACTGCACCTACGTCCAGCTGAAGATGCTGCTGACCCGTCTGGGCTGGCATTCGACCATGGTGGTGACCGGCGACCCGCAGCAGTCGGACTTGCTGCCAGGCATCTCGGGCCTGACCGACGTGGCCGACCGGCTGACCCCGGTGCCCAACATCGCCGTCGTCCGTCTGGCCGAACAAGACATCGTCCGCCATCCGCTGGTGGCGAGCATGATCGGGGTGCTCTGACCCCGTCTGATCGTGTGTCGCGGGGCAGGGATCCGGCTCGCTGGCTCCCTGCTTCGTGTCGGAGCGGAACCGCAATACGATTCGCTCTTCGCGTGACGGGAAGGGCCTGCTAACCGGACCCCCTCATCTGTTCAGCGGCCCCCATGAAAATCCCACGCATCGCCTTTGCCGCCTACGGCTTCGCCATTCTCATCGTCGTCGTCGACCAGCTGACCAAGGCCTGGGTCATGAACGACCTGGGGCTTCGTATCGAGGGCCAGACGTTTCTGGTCGCGGACCCGTTCTTCAACATCACCCTGGTTCACAATCAAGGCGTGAGCTTCGGCCTTTTCGGCGACGGTTCCGCACGCTGGATGTTGAGCCTTTTCTCGATCCTGGTGGCCGGCATCCTCGCCTGGTGGGCGCTCAAGGCCGATCGTCGCCTGTTGATTACCGCCCTCGGTCTGGTGATGGGCGGGGCCGTAGGCAATGTCATCGACCGGATCCGCTTCGGCTGGGTCGTGGACTTCTTCGATTTCTCCGGCAATATCATCGCGGGCGTGAAGGTCTTTCCCTGGGTCTTCAACGTCGCCGACAGCGCCATCACCGTCGGAGTCGTGCTGCTGCTCCTCGACAGCCTGATTTCAGACCGGGAAACCAAGGTTGGCCTCGCCGCCGAAAAGGCGTAATCAACCGCTTCCTACAGGGTTTACGCGAGCGCCACACCCGGTGCCCCACATCGGAAACTGACATGCGCCTCCGCACAATCGCCGTCCTGACCCTCACCACCTCCATGCTCGCGCTCGGTGCCTGCTCGAGCGTGAGGCAGGGGATCGGCCTGACCAAGGTCACGCCGGATGAATTTCTCACCGTCTCGACCGCCCCCCTGACCGTGCCGCCCGAATATGGCCTGCGCCCGCCGGCACCGGGCCAGCCGCGGCCGCAGGAACTGGCGCCCGAATCCGCAGCCCGCCAGATCCTGCTCGGCCAGCGTCAGGCCGTGACACGCTCGCCCGGCGAACAAATCCTCGTCGCCCAGGCCGGCGGCGACCGCGCCGACCCCCTCGCCCGCTACGTCGTCGACGACGAGTTCGGCGATCTGGCGCACAAGGAAGAAGGCTGGGCCAACCGCATCCTGTTCTGGCGCCGCGACGACGCCGCCAGCCAAGGCCCAACGACGACCCAGACCTCTGACGGCGCGGTGGTCGTGGACGCCGCGAGCGAATACGCCCGCGTTCAGGCCCTGACCGGCGGCCGGACCGGCATCAGCATCTCGCCGCGCCGCGACAACGGGTTCAAGCTCCCCGGCCTGTAAGGTCGCGTCGGGTCGAAAAGGCGCGGCCTTTTTTGGTCGCGGCTCATCTGGAGCGTTTCAGGCCTTGGCGGCCCCGGCCCTCAGGCCACGCTCCGCCAGCGCCACGATCGCGACACCGCCCATGGTCAGGGCGGCGCCAGTCAGGATCTGCGGCGTCAGCACGTCGCCCATGAAGCCCCAGCCGATCAGGATGGACACGACGGGCGTGGCCAGCAGATAGGGCGTTACCCGCCCAGCCTCGCGCTTCTGCACCAGCCAGAACACGAGGGTGGTCGCCCCGACCGACGAAATCAGCCCGGCCCAGACGACACAGGCCCAGACCAGGGCGTCGGCGCTCTGGATCGCCGCCATCTGCCCACGCTCGAAGAACGCTGAAGCAAAGGCCAGCGAAGGCAGGGCGACCAGCGACAGCAGACCCTGCATCTTGAGCGGCGGGATCGACGTGGTCCGCCGGGCCACTACCGTGGTCAAGGCCCAGGCCGCGCTGGCCGCGATCGCCACAAGGATGGCCTTCCAGTCCTCCACGGCATGCGGGTCCAGGGTCATCCACGCCACACCCACGAACGCCACACCCATGCCGGCCAAGGCAAACCGGGACAACCGCTCGCCGAGCAACACAAGGGCGAAAAGGGCCGTGAACGGCACCCAAAGCTGTGCCGCCACCGACACCGGGCTGACGTCCTGCGCCAGCCAGAAGGCGAGATACAGAAGCCCGTAATGGATCGGGCCGCCGAGGAAGACGATGATCAGCAGGCTCTTCCAGTTCGGAAAGGGCGGTCGCACGAACGGAATCAGACAAGCGGCGGCCAGCGCGAACCTGAGCGCCGCCATCAACAGCGGCGGCAGGGTCTCGGTCCCCAGCTTGGCCGCAGCGTTGTTGACGCCCCAGACCACGACCACCGCCGCGATAGCGGCGATCTCGATCAGGGTCAGCGGGCTGTGCGGCTTGTCGGGGGTGGTCACGCGACGGACTTAGCGCGGTCGGGCCAAACTCGCCCGTCACGATGCGTGACGCCAGATTGCGGGATCAGTCTCACCCGAAGCTCCACCCGTCGCCGTAGTGGCGCATGGGGTTCGCCTCGCGCTAGAACGGAATGTCGTCGTTCAGGTCGTAGCTTTCCTTCGGACCGCTGGGCTTGTTGGCCCCGCCGGTGGAGAAGCCCGACGAATAGTCGTCGTCGCCGCTCCGAGGCGCGCCGCCACCGGCCCCGGCACCGGCCCCGTCACGACCGCCCAGCATGGTCAGTTCGCCCTTGAACTTGCCGACTACGATTTCGGTCGAATATTTTTCGACGCCCTGGGCATCGGTCCATTTGCGGGTCTGCAGGGCACCCTCGATGTAAACCGTCGAGCCCTTCTTCAGATAGTTCTCGGCCACCTTGACGATGTTGTCGTTGAAGATAACCACCCGGTGCCACTCGGTCTTTTCCTTGCGCTCGCCCGAGGATTTGTCGCGCCATTGTTCCGAGGTCGCCAGCGACAGATTGGCCACCCGCTCGCCGGAATTCAGGGTGCGGATTTCCGGGTCCTTGCCGAGGTTGCCGACCAGAATGACCTTGTTGACACTGCCCGCCATCATCGAGCTCCTTCTCTAGTTGCGCCTGCCGCGGTTCACGCCGTGCGAGGCCGGATTGAGTTGGCCTTAGCGCGATTCACCACCCGCGCGGGCCGTCTTCGAGCGCCGCGAGCTGTCAGACCACGACCATTTGTTCCATATTTGTTCCGCCCCGTCCAGAGCGACCCTGGTCAGGGCGTGGCTTCCGGGGGCGGCGCGGCGACCGCGATCGGGGTTCCGTCAGCGGCGCGCCGTATAGCCCCCGGCATGGCCAGACGTCCATCGCCCGTCCGCGCCAGCAGGACGAAGCGCGACCCGTCCAGCGAACGGGAGATCCACGCCCCGGCCCCATCGATGAAGATGAACTGACCCTGATAGGCACCTGTCACCTCACGGCGGGTGCCCCCCAGCCGCAGGAATCGAAGTCGCATCTCCTCGAGGCGGGCCGCGCAGAATTCGATCTGGGGCTGGTCGCGCGCGAGAGCATTGAAGCGCGGGGCGTCGCCTTCATCGCCCATCTCGACGACGAAGCAGACGCCCTCGTCGGAAGGAGCTTTGACCGGCTGCTGGCAGGCGCCGAGCGCCAAGGCACCGGTAATCAGAACGGTGGAGACGGACGTACGCATCAGGGTAATCCCGGAAATTGGCAACTGCGGTCCTGCTCCGCCAAGGTGCGGAAGCGGGTGTTGTCGGACGACTGCTCGACCCGCCGTGGCACCAGCCGGAGCGTCGTATCGCCCCAGCGTCCGTACAAGGCCTCGCCCGGACGGACACAGGTGCCGGAATACAGCGCCCGCAAACAGGCGTTCAGGCCCATGTTCGATGACAGCGACCGCCAGTCAGATCCCGTGTGGCGCAGGCAGGCGGCACCGGAGGCGGGCTGGGCCGAGGGTTGCCTCGGCTCGTCCACCGGCAGCGGCATGGGCTCGGGCTCGACGGTGGCCATGTCGATCGTTTTGACCGGCGGCGGACCGGGTGGCGGTCGGAAGGCGACGGGCGCACCGGTTTCGTCCACCCCCACATCGAGCGCGTCGGTTGCCAGTCCGTTTCGACGCGCGCAGTCGGACAGCGTCGCCATGCCGATATACTGCCCGTCGACAAAGCAACGCAGTTCGCGGCTCGTGTTCAGTTCCGGCGCGTCGGCGACATCGATGGTCAGCCCTCCCTGGGCAGCCGGCGGAGGCCCCGGATCGCGATCGCGACCGCCGCTGAGAATCAGGGCGATCACCACGGCCGCAAGGATTGCGACAGCAGCACCGATCACGATGAGAATGCGGTTGTCCTTGGGCATGGCGGGCTCGCGCGGATGGAGCCCCCAATAACGCCGCCGAGGCCTCCTCCGTCAACGAACTTCGTCGCCGTCGGCCCTATCCGCCGAGCCGCGCCAGCGCCGCCTGGTAGTTGGCCAGCTGGGCCGTCAGATAGGCGGGTACCGGTCCCCTGGCCGCCCCAGCCGTTGAGACGGGGGCCAGGGCGCGATAGGCGTCGCGGACAGCCTTCATCGCAGCCTGCAATCGCTCTCCCGAGGTCTTGATCGCGGTGGCGTCGTTCAGCGACAGGGTTCGCGACAGATTGAGACCAAAGGTCTTCACCGTGCCATCACCGCTGCTGGCACCGACATAGCCCTGGGACAGACCCAGCCCGGCCAAGGCGTCGCGACCCGGTTCGCCCGCCGTCAGCACCGCACCCGTCTTCAGGTCGCGTGCCGAGATCGAGAGCCGCTGAAACCCGCCCGACACCGACAGGGGCGTCTCGCCCTGCTTGCCGGCGACCGCGGTGTCGGAGGCGATCGTCACCTTTAGCTTGCGGTTCGACGCTTGCTCGATCTTGCGCGCCAGCGACTGCAAGGTGTCGCGGGCATCGATGGTCACCGCGACACCCCGGCCCCCGTCGGCGGGTGAGACATAGAAGCGGTCGCCGACCCGCGCCGAGGTCGCGACTGTCAGCAGCTTGGACTGGCTCTGGTCGATCTCGCCCTGCGGCAGGCCCAGCCGGTCCAGCACGCTGGCTCCGTTCGCGGCGACGGCCAAGGTCAGGGGAGCGGCGCGCTGACCGTCGCCCTGCCAGTCGCGCCGCCACTCGATGGTACCGGTGTCGGCGTCCAGCCGCGCCAGAAAGGCCTGCGTCGGCTCTTCGGCCTTGGCGTTCAGCGGCCGGTCAGCGACGCCCGAAATCCAGACCTTGCCGCCGACCACCTTCACATCGGCGGCCGTGTCGTCGCCTGCGGCCCCAACATAGGTCAGCCGGTCATTGGCCGAGGCGGTCAGATCGCCTTCGATCACCGCGACGAAGGCGTCGGTCCCGCCGTGATGCGCAGTGTTGATCGTGCCGATATCCAGGGCGTCATTGCGGGTCGTGCCGGTCAGCACCACCCGCCCCCCCGACACCGACAGGCCGGCGACCTCGCCACTGGCAAGGCCCAGATCGCGGAAGGCCGCGAGGGTCGGCTTGCCGTCGACATCAAGGGTAAAACGGCGGACGATCAGACGCCCGTCCTCGACGCCGGCGGAATAGAGGTTCGACCCGTCGACCGCAATGGCGCCGACGCCGTCCTCCAAGGCCGTGCCGAACTGGGAGGCTCCGGCCGCCGTTGCGACGACGGGCGCGAAGATGTGGGCCTGGCTCTCGCTGAACGCCTGAACATAGCCGTCCCAGCCGCCAAGCCCTGCCGCGCCGGGGATGGACCCCCGGGACCGGCCCCCGACATAGACGGTGCCGTTGGCGCCGAAACTGACCGAGGTCGCCTCATCGGCCGCTCGTGCCCCGCGGCGCTGGGTCCAGACTTCCTGGCCCTCGGCGTCGAAGACTGTGACGAAGCTGTCCGCGACGGTGGCCGCGTCGCCGCTCTTGCCCGGCTCCAGCGCGCCGATGACGGAGCCCGCGACCGCCACCCGTCCATTGGCGTCGATCGCGATCGCATAGCCACTGGCGGTCGAGGCGGACCCCAGCGCCCGGGTCGAGGCCACCCGTCCGGCGGAATCGAGCTTGATCAACGCCACGTCGCGCTGACCCTTGATCGGCTGGTTGGCTGGACCCGCATCGACGTCGGCGACCAGCCACAGCGATCCGTCGGACCCGGCGGCGCTGGCGCGGACCGTCTCGATGCCGGGCGGCAGGGCCGTCTGACCGGCGCGTCCGGCGACCCACTGGGTCTCTCCGGGGCGGGCGACGGCGTCGGGCGGCGCGCCGCCGGTATCGGCCTGGAATTTGAGCAATTGGTGGCCGCCGACGGTGCCGGCTCCCTGAACCACATAGACGGCGTCAGCCTTTTCCGTCGCGTTGAAGCCAATGGTTTCGGTCGAAACGCCGCGTACCACCAGGGCCCAGCGATCCGGCCCGGCCGGCAGGGTGACCGGCTTGCCGTTGACCGTGATCGTCTTTGGCTCGGCCTTGACCTGGTCTCGTCCGACCCGGGTCTCGACGCCTGCGCTCTGCAGCTTGCCGTTGATGTGACCCAGCACCGCGTTCAGCGTTCGGGGCGTCGCGCCCATCTCGGCCAGATCGATGGACACCGTGCTGGTGCCGATCGTGGTGCGGACGGAGATGTCGAATGCGACCGCGCCCGCAAAGGCGGGGCTGACGGTGTCCGGGGATCCCTCGTGAACCGGAACGGTGACGGAGACCGCGCTGTCCCGCGCGACGCCGGAGGTCGTCTTGCTGACCGAAGTCGCCGTTCCCTGGGCGAGCCGCACGCCATCCAGCCCGGCCGAGGACACCCAGGTCTCGACTTCCAGCAGACCGGCCGCGAACCGCTTGTTCAATTGCGTCGCCTCCAGCGCGCTGACACCCTTCGTCGCCGCCCGGTTGGCCAAGGCGTTCATCGTATCCAGCCCCTGATAGAGGGCGAAAAGTTTTCGGTAGTCGGTCGACGCGGACGCCAGATCAAGCCTGGCCGCGCCTTCATTGATGAATTTGCGGCCGCCAAGCGCGGCCCGGACCAAGGCGTCGGCTTTGGGTGCCTCGGCCGTGTTGGACCACGGCGGCGTGGGCTGCTTCTTCGCCGATACGCCGGACACGCCCCCGCCCGCGCTGAAGCCAACGAACGCCGAGCCTCCATACAGGCCGAGAAGATAGCTGTTGTTGATCACACAGGGCTCCTGGCCCGCAGTGTGAGGCTCCGTGCGTAACGAGGGCTTAACGTCCGGCTGCGGAGCGACTTCTGCCGCGACTCAGGGAACAATGGTCGCCTGCGCTCGTTTACCGCGCGCCGGATGAGGAGGACGCTGTGATGACCGCCTTCACCAATGCCTTGAAATCTTTGCTTTCGCTGTATGGCCTCGCGCCGCGCCAAGCTTTGCGCCGTCGACCGTCCCCGGTGCAAATAGGGCCCGCCGGCGCGCGCCGTCCCGTCTGATCAGCCGCCGCGGAACAGCGACAGGATGATCTGCGGTGCCTGGTTGGCGATGGAAAGTGACTGGGCGCCGAGTTGCTGCTGCACCTGCAGCGCCTGAAGCCGGGCGCTTTCCTTGGCCAGATCCGCATCGACCAGATTGCCGATGCCGGAATCCAGCGTGTCGATCAGTTTGGTCACAAAGGTGTTGTGAGCCTGTATCTGCTTGGCCTCGGCACCGATGGCACCGAGCGCGGCGTTCAGTTGGGTAATTGAATCGTCGAGGCGGGTCAGCGCCTGGGTCGCGCCGGTCAGGCTCAACAGACTGTCCGACAGGGTCAGTTCGACGATCGCGCCGCCCAGAGACAGGTTCTTGGACGACAGGGTGATGAAGCTGGTCGCGTCACCGTTGGCCAGGAATTTGATGCCCGAGGTCAGCGACCCGTTCAACAGGTTGCCGCCGTCGAACTCGGCGTTCGACACCTGTGTGGCGATCGCCTTCAGCAGGGCCTTGAAATCCGCATCGAGCAATTGACGCGATTGAGTCTTGAGCGAGGGATCCTTCGCCGCGACCACCTTTTCCTTCAACTGGTTCAGCAGGTCGGAAACCGATTCGCCGGCCGAGAGCGCCACGTCAGCGATCGAGGTGGCGCGATCCAGACTCTGTTTCACTGCGCTGAGAGCGCCGACATCGGCGCGTTGGCCCTGCGCGATGGCCCAGATGGCGGCGTTGTCCTTGGCTCCCTGGACCTTCAACCCCGTGGAGATCCTGCCTTGGACCTCGCCCAACCGATCGTTGGTGCGGGTCAGGTTCTGCAGCGCGATGGCAGCGGAGATGTTGGTATGGACGCTATTCGTCATCCGACTCGAGCCCTGTTTGATTTACCAAAGGCTAGTCGGGCAACCGTGCATACATGGTTAACGCGCGCTAACCACGCGCTTAAGCCGCGCGGATCGCGCCAGCGCGGCGGAAAAGGTGGTTGACATCGTCCCGTCAGGCGCTGGTGTCGATCACCGAGCCCGAACTGTATTCGGCGGTCCGCATCAGATCGACCACCTGTTCACGCGGCAGCTGGCGAACGACCTCGCCGGTCAGACGGTCCAGCGTCTTGTAGATAAAGGTGCCGGCCTGCGGGCCTTCCTCGATCACCAGCCTGTAGCGAGCGGCGCGTTCCGCAGCCTGCGCCGACCTGGAATCCGGCCGATCGCCGCCTGCAGAGGATCCGCTCGCGGCGGCGACGGGGCTTGTGGCGGCGACGCGTACCGGGGCTATCTTTGCATTGTTGGTCATGGCTCCTTCCGACGGGTATCAACCGGCGGCTTCCCTTCGACGGGATGGGGGCGGTCGGGCGGAGTCCGTTGGACCCCGCCCTTCCGTTTGATCCCTAGCGGAACAGTCCGAGCAGGATGGAGGTCGAGGAGTTGGCGATCGACAGAGCCTGCACACCCTGCTGTTGCTTGGTTTGCAGCGACTGCAGACGAGCGCTTTCCTTGGCCAGGTCGGCGTCGACCAGGTTGCCCACGCCGATTTCCAGGGCGTCCTGGAGCTTGCCGACGAAGGTTTGGTGGGTCCCGAACGAGTTGGAGCCGGTGCCCAGGCGAGCCAGGGAGGCCGAAACCCTGTCGATCGAAGCGTTGACCAGGCCGAGAGCGGTCGTGGCCAGGGTCGCGGTGCCGATGGTGGTCGTGGCCGCGACGGTCACGTTCGCGCCGCCGAGGGACAGGTTTTCACCGGCCACCTTGATGGTCGAACCCGCCGTGTTGGACAGGGCCCTGAAGCCGCCGGTGCCGGTCGAGTTGTCCAGCAGGTTCACACCGTTGAACTTGGCGTTGGTTACGACGGTCGTGATCTGGTCGCGGATGGCCTTGAAGTCTTCGTTCAGGGCCGAACGCGCCGACGTGGTCAGGCTACTGTCCGTGGCGGACAGGGCCTTTTCCTTCAGCTGGCTCAGGAGGTCCGACACCGATTCGCCGGCGGCCAAGCTGACGTCCACGGCCGATTGGCCACGGTTCAGGCTGTCCTTGACGGCGTTCAGGGCGCCGATTTCGGCGCGCTGGCTGGTGGCGATGGCGAAGATTGCGCCATTGTCCTTGGCGGACGAGACGGCCTTGCCGGTGTTGATGCGGTTTTGAACCGTGGCAAGTTCCTTGTTGGTGACTTGCAGGTTCTGGAGGGCGATTTGCGCGCCCACGTTCGTGTTAACGCTGTTCAGCGCCATGACGATATTCCTTGTTTCAAGGTGTCCGACGCCATTTTGGCGGCCGGGAGCATTTTGCTCGGTGTCCCTCGCAGCAAGGACGGGACCAACGCCGCGATGGCCATGCCAGACCTGCGGCGATTGATTTCGCTACGTTAGTTCTTGTTAAGCACGCTTGGTGCCCGGCAATTCCTGCCGGACCGCAGGCAGATATTGCCGGGTAGCTGGGCAGTAGATGCCGATGGACCGTCACGGCGGGCCCGTCTCACCGATCATTCTCGGGGTCCTCCGGCGGGCGGCCGCTGCGACGCCATCCGGGACTGATGTGATCGAACAGGTCGTCGTCGCTGAGCCGGCGCGGCGCGTCCCAGACCTCCTCGTCCAGCAGCGGCGGTTCGGGCCGCGTTCGGGCGGCGAGCCTCAGGGCGCTCATCCGACCGCGACCAGCCAGACCAAACCCGCGGCACCTGCCCCGCCCGCGCCTCCGGTCGAGACGCCCGCGCCGCCGCCGCCGCCGCCGCCGCCCGAAAGGCCTCCTCCGGCACCCGGATGACCACTGCCGGACGCCACGCCTCCGCCTCCCCCGCCGCCGCCGCCCGCCCAGTGGAGCGTCGGCTGGGGCGCAGCCGTGCCGGCCGAGCCCGCGCCGGCTGCCCCACCGACTCCGCCCAAGGCTTTGACCGCCAGCGCGCCGCCGTCGCCCCCGGCTCCTCCGGCCCGGGCTGTGCCGGATCCATCCAGGCCGCCGCCTGCGCCGCCTCCGCCGGGCGCGTCGGGCCGGTCGAAGCTCTTTCCTGGGGCACCGGTCGCGGTGACGCTGGAAGCACCGCCGCCGTTCGAGGGCGGCGCGCCGGCACCCGCCGAACCCGCCGCGCCGCTGGCCGCACCGCCCAGGCCGCCGCCACCGCCGCCAGTCGCCGTCAGCACCGGCGTTCCGGCCAGATAGACCACGCTGCCGCTGCCACCGGCACCAGCCGTCGTCGTCCCGCCGGCGCCGCCCTGGCCGACGTTCACGGTGACACCACCCGTTCGCAACAGGTCGGCCGACCACGTCGCCCGGCTGATGCCGCCCGCGCCGCCGCCGCCGCCGCCGAAGCGCGATCCCGAGGCGGCGAAAGCCCCGGCCCCGCCGCCTCCGCCACCGCCGAGGATCACGGCCTCGATGCGGGTCGCCCAAGCCGGAATCGTATATCCGCCGTTGACGCTGAAGGCCGTCACGGCGCATCGCCCGGCACCCAGCGGAAACGTCATCCGGCCACTCGCGCGATCCACGGAGACAGCCTCGCTCCAGCCGGTGCCGTCGCCGCTGACCTTGAGTCGCAGATCGTCGTCGCCAAGCAGGCCGATCTCGGCCCGGCCACTGAACCCGGTCTGGAACAGAAGGGACAGGACATCGCCCGCCGTCTCCTTGTTCAGCGTCAATCGCAGGTCTCCGTTGCCGCCGGATCCCGCTTCCAGCGCCGTCCACAGCGCCTTGTTCAGCCGCGCAACGAACGGATTCAGCGCATCGGCGGTTGTCCCGACCCCCAGCCGGTCCAGGTTTTGGACCGTGCCCAGCCGCGCACCCGCCCCGACCCAGGCACCGCCGTCACGCACCCATAGTTCGCCCGAGTCCTGAATCAGGACCACCAGCCCGTCCGGAGCCGCGACAACGCTCCAGCCACCGGCTTCCGCCCGCATCAGGGTCCCCGCCCCCTGTCCGGCCCACGCCAGTCCCGTGACGCCGGCAGGCAGGATGTACAGGTCACCGTCGTCGGGCGTAGGCGGCGGGGCGGTCGTGGTGGCGCTGACCACCGCCGTCTGCACCAAGGCGTCCAGTCGGGTCAGCGCCTCGTTCAGCGTAACGTGTTTCTGCATCTGGCCCGCGGCCAGATAGGGCAGCGCCAGGCGGGCCGTTTGATCGTCGCTCATCGTGATCTCCGAAATGGGTTCGGAGCTCAGTCTGCGGTGGCCGGGAGGTCAGGCGCGCCGATGACGCTACCCATCGCGAAAACCCTCGAAGCCTCAGCGACTTGGCGAGCAGACCACTGTCAGGCTTTGACGAAAGGGATGCGGGGAGGCCATGAGTGGAAGGGCTGTACGACCTCCCCGCCGACGGGCCCGCAGGCTGTCAGGACCAGGCGGCGCGCTTGCGCGAACCGCTAGAAGCCCGTCACGTTGAGCGACGACCGGTTCGACCGGCCGGATGCAGCTCAGAGGCGCTGAAGTTCGCCCGACGCGACCACGGGTCCATCCGGCTTGTTCATCGCCGGGGTGTGGCCGGGGGCCTCCATCGACACCGCGACAGCATTGGCGGTTCCCGCCGCGCCTGTCAGAGCCCGGGTCAGGCTGTGTCGCGATGTCGCGGAGCCGTCGATGGCGCCGACCAGCTGGACCGCTCCCTCGGGCATGACCAGCCAAAGGTGAGGTACGCGGCTGTCGCCGGCCATTTCGGCGGTGGGAGCGAGGTACAGTTCGCCGGAGACAGGATCATAGGCCAGCGTCATGGCCGCCGCGCCGTTCTCCAGCGTCAGGGTTGCGACCCGTGTGACGGCCAGGGCGGGGGGGGTCGTCGGCGTCGGTGCCGGCGGGACCGGTTGTGGTTGGGCCACCAGAACGACAACCGCCGCCAGGCTGGCCGCCAGCAGGCCCGAAGATCCGATCGCCCAGGTGCGCCAGAATGCGAGCCGGCCATTGTCGTTGGCGGCGGCAGGCATGGAGACGCCTGCTTCAATCTGCGGCCAGACTTCGGCCGATGGCTCCACCGCAACAACGGTCGTGGCGATCCCGGCCAGATGTTCGTTCCACGCTTCGACCTCCGCCGCGAAGGCGGGTTCGGCGGCTTCGCGCCGGCGGGCGGCGGCCTCTTCGGTTGGCGACAGCACGCGCAGGGCCAGTTCCCCGGCCAGCGCCAGGTCATTGTCGGCACCTTCGATGTCCACGGGAACTGTCATGGCTCCAGACACGTCCTCAGCCGCAACAATCCGCGCCGAATCCAGCTTTTCATTGTTCCCAGCGGCACATTCTCGCGGCTCGCCAGGACGTCATAGGTCACGCCTTCCAGAAAGGCGGTGCGGATGGCACCACCGGTCCGGTCATCGAGCTGGCCGAGGCAGTCGTTCAGACGACGCACATCGTCGCCGGTCTCGACCGCCTGCGAAGGCGACGGGCCGTCGTCCGCGATGTCGAACGCCTCGTCGATCGAGGTCGATTTGCGAAAGCCGGCACCGGAGCGCAGCCGGTCGATCGCGCGGTTCCGGGCGATCGTCACCAGCCAGGTGATCGGACTCGCGCGAGACGCATCGAAGCTCTCGGCCTTTCTCCAGACTGTTAGATAGGTGTCTTGCAAAACGTCCTCGGCCATTTGGCGGTCGGACAGTATACGCAGGGTCACGCCCAATAGCTTCGCGGACGTCGCTTCATAGACGCGACGGAACGCGGCGCGGTCGCCCTGCGCCGTGCGGCCAAGGGCGAGTGCCAGTTCATCGCGGGTCAGCATGGCGCTCATTCAGTCTTCCGCTGGATGTTACGGTTCGACATGCCGACACCCCGTGTAGTCGTCAAGGCGCGTTCAGTCGTGCAGGTATACGACGCGCTTCAGCTTCGGGTTGCGGTGCATGTCCGCGATATGTCGCTCGTGGTCGCCAGAGGCATGGGCCTCGCGCCCGTTCGCCTCGACCCAGTGGGTGGTTTCGATGTCCTTCTGCAGCGCCTTGGCCGCCATCAGATGGCCCGGAAACAGGAAGTCGATCGCATCGCCGGCGATTCCGACGAACGGAACCTCGCCAGCGACGCTCGTCGCGGTGTCCAGTCCCAGATAGCCTAGCATCCGCACGATGGTCCCAGGCGTCGCCCGGGCATTCATCGCTTGGACCAGCAGCCAGCCCGCCGCCCCGACGCTGTAGACCGTGCCCACGACCGGAATCCAGGTCAGCAGGCCGTCAAGCCCGACGCCGAAAGGACCAAAGCCGACCACTCGGTCCGACAGTTTCTTGATCCCCTCGACATTGGACCAGATTTTCTCGATATCCGCGATCGTCCGTCTGGCCATGCCACCCTCCATCAAGCGAGACCATAACGCGCCATGACGACCCGCGTTCACTCATTAGGGCAAGAGCCATGTCAATAAGACGACTGGCCATGCGGTGGGGGCCGCCGGTCCTTCTCGCGGTGCCCCTGCTGATCGGGCTGGCGGGCGTTAGCGGCGTCGGCCATCGCTGGGTGGATATCCTGGCCCAATTCACCGCGCCCGCCCTGGTCGCCACCATCGGCCTGAGCGTCGCTTTCGCCCTCTTGCGACGCTGGCGCTTAGGCATCGGCGCGCTGGGCATCCTGTCCGTCCTGCTGGTCGCCGCTTGGCCACAGTGGTGGCCGACGACCGAGAAGCCCGAGCTCGGCGCCCCCGTGGTGCGGCTGTATTCGGCCAATCTGTTCTATCGGAACGACGATGTCGCGGCGATCCGCCGATCGATCGTGGCGGCGGACCCCGACATCGTCATCCTGCTGGAGCTCGGTCGGGAGCCGGCGCGGCGAAGTGATGAACTGCTGGCCGACTATCCCTATCGCGTGGCCCCACCGGGCGTAGTCGACCAGATCCGGGGGCCGTGGCGATCTGTGATCGCGTCCCGATATCCGCTCATAGAGGTCCCGGGTCGGGCCGACGGCCTGCATGACGTCGCGGCTATTGCGCAGACGCCGCTGGGGAACCTCAACATCGTCGGCGTCCACCTGACCCGCCCGTGGCCGTTCCAGGAGCAGTGGGGCCAGATCAGCCAAACCAACGCCCTTGCCGCCGTTACCCGGGATATGACCGGGCCGGTCATCGTCGCAGGTGACTTCAACAGCGTGTCCAGCGCACGGATCGGCAAACAGGTTCAACGAGAAACAGGACTGATCCCGGCCCCCGGCTTTCCCGGCACCTGGCCCAGCCCCCTGCCGTCACCGCTGGGGATGACCATCGACCAGGTCTACCATTCGCCGGATCTGGCCGTCGTCAGCCGCAGACTGGGCCTGCGGACCGGGTCGGACCATCGCCCGGTCGTCACTGAAATCACCCGCGCCGCGCGTTGACCAGGTCGGCCAGCCGGGCCTCATGCCCGTCCGTCGGGAAATCGGCGGCGACCCAGCTGTCTTCGAAGGCCTTCAACAACCGTCCGGTCTCCGGGCCAGACTCGATCCCCAGCCGGGCGAGTTCACGACCCCCGACCGGAATCGGCGACGGTGTCCAACTCGCGGCCAGCGCCAGCAGGCGTCCGACCGTGTCCCCGGCGTCGGCCCGTTCGGCTCGAAGGCGCTCCAACGTGTCAGCCACGGCTCGACCGCCGTGACGATAGATGGCCCCACGCGCGTCGGCGTCGCCCATCGCCGGCGACACGACGGCCGCAGCTCGCGCCGCGGCGACCAGCCGGTCGCGGATAGCATTGGGAAACCGAAGGCGGGTCGATGCCTCCCACACGACACGATCGTCGGCCGGTAGCAGCATCATCAGGCGCACGACCGGGTCATCGCACTGCTCCACGACGGCGTCGAACCCTGGCCCTGGGACCGATTCCGGCAGCACCTGCGCCAACACCCCCGTCGCCATCATCGCCGCCGTGGCCCGGCGCGGGTCGGGCGCGGCGAGCAGTTTCAATAACTCCTTGGACACGCGTTCCGCCGACAGCCGGGTCACGCCCGACGCGAGCGAGCGGCATGCTTCCAGAGCGGCGGCGTCAGGCTCGCCCCGCCCATACCAGGCATGGAACCGGAAGAAGCGCAGGATGCGCAGGAAGTCCTCGCGGATGCGGATCGCCGGATCGCCGACAAACACGATCCGCCCCGCCAGCGCGTCCGCGATCCCTTCGCCGGTCGGGTCGAACACCCGGCCGTCGCTGTCGGCGTAAAGGGCGTTCAGTCGGAAATCACGCCGGCCCGCGTCCTCGGCCCAGTCGTCGGTGAAGGCCACCGTAGCGTTGCGACCGTCGGTCGAGACGTCGCGGCGCAGGGTAGTGATCTCGAACGGCATACGCTCCGACACCGCCGTCACCGTCCCATGCGCGATGCCGGTCGGAATCGCCTTCAGCCCGGCCGCGCGGACGGCCTTGTCCGTCTGGTCCGGTTGCAGGGTGGTGGCGATATCGATGTCGTCGACCGGCACACCGATCAGGGCGTTGCGCACGCAGCCGCCGACGAAGCGCGCGCAGCCGGGACCGCCCGCCGCCACCAGCGCCGCCATGACCGCCCGCGTCGCGGACGCGGTCAGCCAGGTCTGATCGGCCACGGTGTGAGTCACGCCGCATCCTCCGCCGCCGCGATGTCGGGCGCGGTTTCGTCGCCGTAAAGCCGGGTCCTGAGCGCGCGGATGATCCCGGCGGTGACGCCCCAGATGTTGCGCTCCTCGAACGGCATGGCCCAGAACCACCGACGCGGCTGGCCCTCGCGGTCATAGAAGCCCTGCTGATGATTGCCGGCGTCCATAAGAAAGTCCCAGGGTGCCTCGAATACCTCCGCGACCTCGCCCGGATCGGGGCGGATATCCGGCGGCTCGATCAGCCAACCCACCACAGGCGTGACCAGAAAGCCCGTTCCCGTCTCATAGGCGTCGCCGATGCCCAAAACTCCCACCGTCGCGGGGTCCAGCGCCACTTCCTCAAAGGCCTCGCGCAGGGCCGCGTCGACGGCGGTCTCGCCCGCCTCCAGTCGTCCACCCGGAAAGGCGATCTGGCCGGCGTGGCTGGCAAGAGTGTCGGACCGCCGCGTCAGCAGCACGGATGCCCCCCCGGGCCGCGCGATCACCGCCACCAGGACGGCGGCGGGCCGCAGGGTCCGCGCCGGCCGCTCGGCCTTTGGGTTGAGGTCGAAGTCGGATCGGGACGCGGTTCGGCCGGGCACCCAAGCCGAGGCCGGCTCCAGCCGCTCGATCAGCCGTTCGCGCAGGGTCAACAGGCTCATTCGGTCCCGGCCCCGACGGGCCCGAGGGCGAAGGCCTCGCCATTGGATCGCACCGTCAGCCGCCCGTCCTCGACCCCCGCCATCTCCACCAGTTCGTAAAAGACCGGCCGGGCGATTCGCGCCCACAGGTCGGCCCGCACATGGACCGAGGGCGAAGGTTCGCCGCTGACCGGATCGGTCTCGACGCGGATCGGATGATCCGGCCCTGCCTCGGTCTCGTCGCCGACGTCGGTGGTGAAGACGATGGCCTCGCCGCGTCGGGCCAGGGCGACGGCGCGGAACGGCAGGTCCTCGACCCGGATCGACAGCTTTTCGCCGGGCGTGACGAGCACATAACCGTCCGCATCCTTGCGCAGCACGGTCGAGAACAGCCGCACCAGTTCGGCGCGGCCAATGGGCGAACTCTCGTGCATCCAGACCCCGTCGCGGCGGATGACGATGTCGATGTCGCCGCAATGTTCGGGATGCCAGAGATGCACCGGCGGCAGGCCCCGGCCGGGTGCCTGCTTTGCCGCCTCGGCGACGGCGGCCAATCCGGTCTTGCTGTCGGCGGGGTGAACCATGACCCAGACTTAGGCCGCGTTGGCCCGATCGGAAAGGCGTCCGGGCCTGGTTCAGGCGACCCGCACGTCGCCGCAGGGGGCGTCCTCGCCCCGCCACAGCACCCTCCCCTGATCAACTGGCCCCGGCAGGCGGACATCCGGCGCTGGCCGGAAGCCGAACCGACCGAAAAACGGAAGGTCGCCGACCAGCAGAACACCGGCTTCGCCTGCTCGATCCAGGCACGCCCGCACCAGATCTGCCCCCAGCCCTGCCCTGCGACTGTTCGCCGAAACTGCGATAGGTCCCAGGAACAGCGCCGTCCTGTCGCCGATCATGATCGTCCAGAGGCGCACCGAGCCGATCACCAGCCCATCGTCCCGCGCCACGAAGGCTGCGTCTACCCGGCCCCGCTCCCGCAATCGCTCCGCCGTCTTGGCGAAACGGCCGGGCCCGAATGCGAAGAGCACCAGCCTCTCGACCGCGGCCGCGTCGGCGGCAGTTTCGAGCTCGATGCGCACGGCCGCGGACTTGGGAGGGGCGTCAAACATGACGGCGGGCACCTAGGGCGCGTGAGCCCGCGAATCAACCGGCTTTCGAGAAATCCGGCGCGCGCCTCTGACTGAAGGCCATGAAGGCCTCCATCGCCTCGGGGCTGGACATCTGGCTGCCAAAGGCCTCGCCTTCGCGCTGCATCAGGCTCCACAGTCGCTCGGCGTCGCGCATCAGTCGCTTGGTCTTGCGGAT